>JASFBJ010000122.1 GCA_030149585.1 Desulfobacterales bacterium
CCGCCCACATGATCCATATGGCCGTGAGAAAGAGCGAGTGTTTCGATTTCGGCAAGATTTACATTTAGAAATTTTGCATTAATAGCTGCTCCATGACTTGAGAAACCAAAATCAAAGAGCATGGAGTGAGATTTATTTTCACAGGTGACTGTAACAACCGCTGAAAACCCATGTTCTGCAATTATGGAGTTTTTAAGTTCCATATCCTCGATCGGCATTGCCCTTTGGATGATATTTGAATTATCACCTGGGACAATATCAATATAGTTATCCTGTAAAGTTAATATTTCAATTTTATCCACTGGGTTTAGAGCCATTTTCATTTTAACCTCCTGTTAAATAGGTTCAGGTAAAAATTAAAGGTCGGATTTGAAAAACTCGTCTGGTTCGGAAACAGTATCTGGTTTTTTTGTATACTCGCCTGGAACTGTTCCCTCCTTAAAACACTCAAAAATGGTTTTTTCTGATTCAGCAATCGGGAGCAGGCCGGTTTTGGCGTCAATTTTAGAAAAAACAACACCTTCCGGAACCTGAAAAACTCGTACTGGTTTATCTTTAAGGATTTCTTGCATAAATCCAAGCCAGATCGGGCTGGCTGACCGTGAACCTGTTTCTCCTTTACCAAGAGAGCTTTCATCATCAAAACCCACCCAGACTCCGCTGATATATCGCGGTGTATAGCCTGCGAACCAGGCATCAAAAAGATTATTAGTGGTTCCGGTTTTGCCGGCTACCGGTCGTTTTAAGGCTTTGACCCGCCGGGCGGTCCCGTTTTTGACAACTCCTTCCAAAAGACTGGTCATGATATATGCGGTGCTTTTATCAATCACTTTTACTCGTCCAGGATTCATTTCTTCCAGGATATTCCCATTTCGATCTTCTATTTTAGTGATAAATGTGGGCTCTATCAGATAACCAAGATTATCGAAAACTGAATAGGCTTTTACAATCTCCAATAAGGAAACCCCTGATGAACCAAGGGCTATCGAAAGATTATGACTTAGATGCGAATCAATACCAAGCTTGCGAGCATAGTCAATAGAATAGTCAATCCCAATATCTCTTAAAATCTTGATGGTTACAACGTTGCGGGATTTTGCCAGGGCTTCCCGGAATAAAGTCGGCCCATAAAATTTTTTCCCGTAATTTTTTGGTTTCCAGGTAAAATCATGCTCTTTATCTTTAAGCACAATGGGCGAATCAATAATTTCAGTTGCCGGAGTATAGCCTTTATCAAGGGCTGCCGAATAAATAATCGGCTTAAAGACTGAGCCTGGCTGGCGGCGAGACTGGGTGGCCCGGTTAAATTGGCTTTCTTTAAAATCCCGGCCTCCTACCATGGCTTTGACCAGACCGGTTTCCGATTCAATACAAAGCAGTGCTGCCTGAACCTGTGGGGTTTGATCAAGCAATAAACCCCATAGATCTGAATCTTTAAATTTTCCTTTAATCCGTACTGATATTACATAACCCACCTTAAGAACCTGGCTGGGTCGTTTAAGGTGAACCTGATAATAAGCAGTTTTTGGATCAGGTGGCCTGGCCCAGGCCATATCTTTAAAATTAATAACCCCTCTTTCATTACCTATTCGCACTAAAACCGTTTTAGCCTTATCATTGACCTCAATTACTATCCCGTCAATAACCGTTTTTGGCGACAGGGGCTGTTTATTTAAGGTTTCCTGTATAAGGTTGGAAAAAGCCTCGATCTCTTGGGGTTTAAGCTTTTTTAGGGGTCCGCGATAGCCCTGGCGTCGATCAAGAGCCTTTAAGCCCTTTGTGATTTGGCGCCTGGCGGCCTTTTGCATTTCGATATTGACCGCTGTATAGATTTTCAGACCTTTGGTATAAAGAGCCTCTTGGCCATATTTTTTTTCTACATAGCGCCTGGCGTGCTCTGTATAAATTGGAACTTTTTCAATATACCAGTTGCGCCGTGGTTTAATATCAAGCGTTGTATTGATTGCTTCGGTTGCCTGGGTATTGGTAATATGGCCTTCGGCAATCATTCTGTTTAAGGTATAGATTTGACGTTGTTTGGCTCGATCAGGAAATCTAAAAGGCGAATATCTGCTGGGGGCCTGGGGTAAGCCGGCTAAAATAGCACATTCAGCAAGGTTTAGTTCATTAACTGATTTGCCGAAATAATTTTCAGATGCGGCCTCAACACCATATGCCCCATGTCCCAGATAGATCTGATTTAAATAAAGAAAAAGTATTTCCTTTTTTGAAAAGAGCTTGTCGATCCGATAGGCTAAAATGGCTTCCTTGACCTTTCTATTATAGCTTCTTTCCGGTGATAAAAAAAAGGATTTGGCCACCTGCTGGGTTATTGTGCTGCCCCCCTGCACAATCTCGCCGGCCTCTATGTTTTTAAAAAAGGCCCGTATGATACTAAAAAAATCAACTCCCTGATGTTTATAAAATCTTGCATCTTCAGCATCTACAAAAGCCTCTTGCAGTTGTTTAGGAATCTGACTTAAAGAAACAACTATTCTGCGTTCTTTGTAAAATTCTCCAATTTTGCGGTTATCGTCTGAATAGACTGTTGTTATTATAGAGGGTGTATAATCGGTTAACGATGTTATTTTAGGCAGTTCATCACTGAGATAAAGATAAATACCGACAGCAGTTGCGGCAGATACAAGCAGCAGGGATAAAATTGACCAGAGCAGCCAGCGCAGTATGCGAGCAGGCCAATTGAGTTGTTTTGATTTTCCGCGATTTTTTAGAATTTCTGCGGCACTTTTTTGTTTTGCCATTTTTTACCATCAGTTCCTTAGGGTTCCCGTAAAATTAGGTATTTTGCTATCATCATGCCAAATCAAGAAGTTCTATTTCAAATCGAAAAAATATAAAATCTGCTCTATTTGGCAAGAAATTTATAGGATTTAGAGGTCATTATAGGATAATAGGATTTTTTGGCTTTTTGAATCCCTTCCACGCCCATATCACTTTCTTTATTGATATACTTATAATTTTTAAATAAGCGTTTAGCGCATTGACTGTCAAAATATTGATAAAGCCCTTTTACCCTTGCAAAGGCCTTTTCATACTGCAAGGTACCCATCTGATCGGTTAGATGAGCTGCAATTCCAAAGGCCATTAGCACCTTGTCAACCCTCAGCAAAAGGCCTTTTACCTCTAAAAGCAATATATTTTGCAAGGTATTTATAGCCGCTATTTTTTCGCATCTCAGATCATCTTCTTTGCCGCCTGCATCACAATTTCTTTCCAGGCACCACTCATCTAAAAATTCAAGGCATTCATCAACCACATTTGGAGTAATTGGTTCAATTTTAACCCGGTCTTCAACAAGGTAGTTTCGTTTAAACTGATTAATCAGATTTCTTTTTTTTGAATATTTATTTCCTTTTAAGAAAGCCAGATCTTCGGTTAAATATATATAATCATAATAGTCCGGCTGTTCAAAAATCAAAAAAAACTTTTCTATTTCAAACAGTGTATGTCTGGTTAAATAACTTTCGGGAATGTGGCAAATGGTTTTAATTCCCGCCTCATTTGTCAGATCAAATAATTCTCTGGGATTATATTCTCCTGTTGGCGAGATGGGTAGAATAAGATGATTTCTGGAACTATTATTAGAAAATCTGACCATTATAATAAGAAAATTATCTTTAACAGCTCCCAATGGCTGATAGGCCTCATTGCTCCAGGCTATGATCGATGGAAGAGAATATACGCAAAGATCATATTGCTGGTTTTCAAAAAACGGCTTATAGCGTTGATAGTCTTTTGGCTGTATGTGTGTAAAATTCATAATGTTATCAATTTATTAAGGAGCATGGGAGTAGCTTTAGGCATTATTTCAAATCCCAGCCTCTGATAAAAACTGCAAGATCCCTTTTCGGCAATTAAGCCTATCCAGCCCAAACCATCCTGCTGCAAACGTTCAGCCAGCAATGAGACGATTTTTGAGCCGATCTTATTATCTCTAAAGTCTGATCTGACTGTAACATCCTGAATATAGGCGTCACTTATCTTATCACTGATCACACGACCCATTCCAATAATTTCGGTTTTATGGATAGCTGTCAAAAAGCAATGGCTGCCTGTTATAATTTTGGTCATCAGTTTTTGATCATCTGTTTTAGTTTCAATTATAGATGTCGGTATAGATTCCGGCCACCAGCCAGCCATGCGGTAAAGTTTAATAATCTGATCAATCTGATTTGTGCCGGCTTTATGGAGAAAGGAAAAAGAGATCATTTGTTTTTAAGCTCAAGACTCTTTTGAAAACAGGCAGGATACCTGGTTTCGTCCATTTTGTTTAGAAACGTACATTGCCTTATCAGCCCGCTGAACGAATTCAGTAACATCTTCCTGGGAGCGATATTCGGTAGCGCCAATACTTATTGTGATGATAATGGGTTTTTTTTGCTCATTAGTAAATTTTTCAAGCGCAACTTTACCGCGTATTCTTTCAGCCACTTTGGCTGCTTCAGGCCCCACGGTTTCAGGCAGGATAACCGTAAATTCTTCCCCTCCGTAACGGTATGCTGAATCCATTTTTCTAAGGCATGATTTAATAACCTTGCCAAGACGGACAAGCACTTTATCACCTGCCAGGTGCCCGAAGGAATCATTATAAGTTTTAAATTTGTCAATATCCAGCAGCAATAATGAAAGAGGGTGGTTATAACGGTTTGAGCGATCAATTTCTCCTTTAAGCTGGCTATAAAAATATCTTGAGTTAAATAAATTGGTAAGGCCGTCGGTTATTGAGAGCTTTTTTAATTTTTCAAGCATGTGGACACTCTCTTTCCTCAGCTCGCGTTCTCTTAAGACTCTTTTCAGCCGCAGGAGTAGCTCTTCAAAACGGACCGGTTTAAATACAAAATCACTGGCGCCTTTACTGATAGCCTCTTCATAAGAATAATCACCATTACAACCTGTCATAACTATAACATCAATATCATATTCTTTTTTTATAAAATCAGTCAGCTCCAAACCATCAATTCCAGGAAGCATTATATCTGTAATAACCACCTGAATATTATAGGATCTTAATATTTCAAGGGCTTCTTCAGCACTGGAAGCCGTTAAAGATTGATAACCAGCCATCTGAATGAAATCATTCATTGAATCGCGAATCGGCTCATCATCATCAATAATTAAAATTTGAGTGTCCATTTATTAGTGACCAGAAAAATAATATTTGGCTTACAGATTGACATGCATAAAAACAGTTTGATATAATTATTATTTTTTATTGGAATTGTTTAATATAACTCTTAAAAAATTGAGTGTCAACCAAGGAATTCTGAAAGGGTATGAAATGATATACCCATTTATTAGCCTGGATTAAGACAAGATTATTGATATGAAACATATAAGAAACTTCAGTATTATAGCCCATATAGACCATGGTAAATCAACTCTCTCGGATCGTCTCATTCAGGCGGTAAATCTTGTTTCCGAACGTAATTTTCAGGATCAGATCCTGGATAATATGGATATTGAGCGGGAGCGGGGCATTACTATTAAAAGCCAGGCAGTTTGTTTGCCATACCAGGCCAAAGATAAAAAGACTTATACTTTAAACCTGATAGACACTCCCGGACATGTGGATTTCACCTATGAGGTGTCACGAGCCCTGGCTTCATGCGAAGGAGCGCTTTTGCTGATCGATGCCAGTCAGGGAGTAGAAGCCCAGACCCTGGCAAATATGTATCTGGCCTTAGAGCATAATCTTGAGATTATACCGATTATCAATAAAATTGATTTGCCCGCTGCTGATATTGAGCGGGTAAAACAGCAGATTGAGGATGATCTGGGCCTAGAGACAGATAATATCATTTTAATATCCGCCAAAGACGGCATTGGTATAGAGGACGTCCTGCAGGGAATTGTCGAATATTTACCCCCTCCTACCGGTGATTTCAAGGCACCTTTAGAAGCATTGATTTTTGATTCACACTATGATCCTTTCAGGGGCACAATTATTTATTTCAGAGTTTTTCAGGGAATAATTAAACCTGGAGATATCATTATGTTTATGTCCAATAAGGCCTCCTATAAGGTTGAAGAGGTGGGCTTATTTCAAATCAAGCGCAATCCCCAAAAAGAGCTGCGGGCCGGTCAGGTTGGATATATGATTGCCGGAATAAAGACCGTCAGCGATACCAGTATCGGTGATACTGTCACCCATAAAAAAAACCCCTGCAAAACCCCTCTGGCCGGATTTAAAGAGGCCAAACCAGTGGTGTTTTCATCAATTTATCCAGTGGCTTCCGATGCTTATGAAGATTTGACAGCAGCTCTTGAAAAATTAAAATTAAACGATGCCTCCCTGATTTATGAAAAGGACACTTCCGTTGCTCTGGGATTTGGTTTTCGCTGCGGCTTTCTGGGGCTTTTGCACCTGGAAGTTGTTCAGGAAAGACTGGAAAGAGAGTATGATCTTTCATTGATCTTAACAGCTCCATCTGTACGCTATAAATTAAAGCTGAATGATCAAAGTGAGCTGGTTATTGATAATCCAGCTTTATATCCTGACCCTTCCGGGATAGAGTTAGCCAAAGAGCCGTTTATCAAAGCCTCCATTATTATCCCTGACCGCTATATGGGAGCTGTTATGAAGCTTTGTCTGGATCGGCGGGGTAATAATAAAAACTATCAATATTTGACTAATAATCGGCTTGAGATGATTTTTGAACTGCCACTGGCTGAAGTTGTTTATGATTTTTATGATAAATTAAAATCCATTACCCAGGGTTATGGTTCCTTTGATTATGAACTTATTGATTACCGCCCGACCAATCTGGTAAAAATGGATATTTTATTAAACAGTGAACGGGTGGACGCCCTTTCCATGCTGGTTCATAAGGATAATGCCGTAAGCCGGGCCAGGAATGCCTGTGAAAAGCTGAAAGAAGAAATTCCCAGACAGATGTTTAAAATCGCCATTCAAGGGGCTATTGGTGGGAAAATTATTGCCCGTTCAACCATTTCAGCGTTTCGCAAAGATGTTACTGCCAAATGCTATGGTGGTGATATTTCTCGAAAACGCAAATTATTGGAAAAACAAAAAAAAGGTAAAAAGCGAATGAAGATGGTCGGCAAGGTTATGATTCCCCAGTCCGCTTTTTTATCAGTGCTGAAAACTGATACTGATTAGCTGGTATCATCTCTTGTTGGTTTGTATTCAATATATTTAAAATGGAGGATAAATGGGGAAAACCATAACAGAAAAAATATTTGATAAGCATATAGTGGACAATCCTTCGGATAATATTCAGGTGATTAGTTTAGATGGTGTTTTCTGCCACGAAATAACCACTCCCCCGGCTATTCTGGATTTGATGGAAAGAGGAAAGGATCGGGTATTTGATGCTTCAAAAATCAAGGTTGTAATCGATCATGTCACACCTGCCAAAGATTCAAAAACAGCTATGCAGGGTAAAATTTTGCGGGAATGGGTCAGGCGTCATCAAATCAGTGATTTTTTTGATATTGGCCAAAACGGGGTCTGCCATGCTCTTTTCCCTGAAAAAGGCTTTGTCAGGCCTGGGTTTACGATTATCATGGGGGATTCCCATACCTGCACCTATGGCGCTTTTGGTGCCTTTGCGGCCGGTGTTGGAACCACTGATCTTGAAGTTGGAATATTAAAGGGTGTTTGCGCCTTTCGCATGCCTGAAACCATAAAAATTAATATAACAGGCCAGTTGCCGGCCGGTGTATTTGCCAAGGATGTAATTTTATCAATTATTGGTCGACTCGGAGTAAACGGGGCCACCAATAAAGTTATTGAGTTTGACGGGCCCCTGATAAAAGCTATGAGTATGGAAGCACGTATGACTTTATGTAATATGGCAATTGAGGCCGGAGCTACCTGCGGTATCTGTAATCCTGATATGACAACCATAGACTATCTTTGGAAATTTATTAAGGATGAGTTTATTAACAAAAAAGCTGCCCTCAAGGCCTTTTCAGCCTTGAACTCCGACCCTAATGCTGTTTTTGCAACTATAATCGAGCATGATATCACTTCTTTAACCCCCCAGGTGACCTTTGGTTTTAAACCAGATCAGATTAAAGCAGTTTCCCAGATGGCGGATACCCCGATTGACCAGGTTTATATAGGTTCTTGTACTAACGGTAGGATAGAAGATCTGCGCGTAGCGGCTGATGTTTTAAAGGGACGCCGAATTCATAAAAACGTACGCGCAATAGTTTCGCCGGCAACCACTGAAATTTTCAAAGAGGCCCTTGACGAGGGGCTGATAAAAATATTTTTATCAGCAGGTTTTTGCGTAACCAACCCGACTTGCGGGGCCTGTCTTGGTATGAGCAATGGCGTTTTGGCAGAGGGTGAGGTTTGTGCTGCCACCACCAACCGTAATTTTAACGGCCGTATGGGAAAAGGGGGCATGGTCCATCTGATGAGCCCGGCAACTGCTGCAGCCAGCGCTTTGACCGGCAGGATTACCAATTCAGAACTGTTTCACACTTTCGTAAAAATTAAGGAATAAATTTAATAATATTATAAGAGGCTGTAATGGAAAAATTTAATGGTCAGGTTCTTTTTTTAAATAAAGCAGATATTAATACTGATGAAATTATCCCTGCCAAATATTTAACGGAAATCTCAAAACAGGGTATTGGGTCCCATCTTCTCGAAGATCTTGAGCTGGAGCATTTTTCAGCCCCAAAAGATATTATTGGAAAAGCAGCTATAATAACCCGTTCCAATTTTGGTTGCGGCTCTTCCCGGGAACACGCGCCCTGGGCGTTGGCGGCCAACGGAATAAACCTTGTGATTGCAGAAAGTTATGCAAGAATATTTCGCCGGAATATATTTAATTGCGGCATGCTTGCCATTGAACTATCCAAAGAAGAAATTGACTATATTTTTAATAAATACAGGTTTTTAAAAACAGATGTCAAAGCCGATACCGCCAGTATGGAAATCATTTTAACTGAAAACCAAAAAAAAGAAAAATTCGCGTTTTCAATTAGTGATTTTGATAAAGCTCTGGTTAAAACAGGGGGCTGGGTTAATTTTGCAGAGAGCCATTATTGATACAGGTTTTGGAAAGGGGCAAAGGGGAATTTATCCTAATCTTTATATGCAGCATATCTATCATTTTTGACAACATGTGTGCCAATCTGCACGTTATATTTTATGCGCTAACGTCAAGGATGAGCTGACACAAAAGCCGCCTAATACTTTGAATTTACAGAAAATCGGCTTGGCTTTTGTGGTCAGCTCAATCCTTTTGTTCGGTGATTATATCGGGGATCTTAAATTTTATGGATCCATTTTCCCATATTGGAATTTTATTTTTGTTTTTTCTGGCATTCTCCGCAACTTTTTTTGCGGCTCGTTCCAAGGCTTGCAACCCTAACACTGCATATTTATTGTGTTTTTTCATTGTTAACTCTCCGATTCATCTATAATAAGCGGTTGGTTTGCAGAAGTGTCAAAAACAATCCATGAATCAGCTAAGGGTTTGTATATTTGTTGAAAATTAATCCAACTTCTTTCAAATCGACGTCTGATATCCTGCTCCGGGATATTATGACCCCCTTGAGATACTCTCAATTTTACGCGTTCTATTGCAAATTCTACTGTAGGGACTCTGAGATAATAAATGATGATTTCATACTGTTTTGCTTTCCAGTCTTTTATCTTGTTGATATACCCTTTGCCACTAAAAGTCGTTTCAAAAGCAAATGATTCGCTGTTATTTATACAGTCATTGATATTTCGAATCATCAACCTTCCAGCTTCTATGGCCATCTTCTCCGGTTGAAAAGGTGATAATCCCAGAGCAATCAAATCGGCATTTACAAAATTTAGACACTCGGCTTCAACTGGTAGAAATTCTCTGGCAAATGTTGTTTTCCCTGCACCATTTGGCCCTGCTATGATGTAACATTTACGTTTCATATTATTCCTGAATCTGACCACCGAACG
>JASFBJ010000123.1 GCA_030149585.1 Desulfobacterales bacterium
TTACCATGATCTATGTGTCCGATTGTTCCCACATTCACATGCGGCTTCGTCCTTTCATATTTCTCTTTTGCCATTATTTGATCCTCCCTGTGTTTCGCGGGCTGCCAATTTATATAATATTATATATTTTTAATTATTTAGCTGAAATATAGATTATACTATTTAAAAACCATCTAAATAAAATAATAAAACTACCAGCGAAAATGTGCGAAAGCCTTATTTGCCTCAGCCATTTTGTGAGTATCCTCTTTTTTCTTTATAGATGCCCCGCGCCGATTAAACGCATCCAGAAATTCACCAGCCAGTTTACCGGCAAAGTCTTTTTCAGACCGTTTTCCGGCAAAATTAATAATCCAGCGAATACCTAAGGCTGTTCGGCGGGAAATGCGAATTTCAGTGGGAACCTGATAAGTTGATCCTCCAACCCTGCGGGATTTAACCTCAACGACCGGCTTAACATTCTCAAGTGCCTGTTCAAACACTTTTATTGGATCTTCTTTCGTTTTTTCTTTTATAATATTAAATGCTTTATACAGCAATGATTCAGCAATACTTTTCTTCCCATCCCGCATAATAGAGCTTATAAACCTGGAAACCAGAACACTGTTGTATCTAGCATCAGGAATGATAATGCGCTTTGCAACTTCTCTTCTTCTGGGCATTAGTTACACCATTTTTTTTAAATATTTTTGCAATTATTAATAGTCTATTTTATATTTGGTTAAGACTATTTGACTGAAACTATTTCGGTTTTTTTGCACCGTACTTGGATCTGCCCTGTTTTCTGTCCTCAACACCCAGAGTATCTAATGTACCCCGTACGATATGATATCTGACACCAGGTAAATCCTTGACCCTGCCACCTCTTACCAGTACAACCGAGTGCTCCTGCAAGTTATGTCCGATCCCGGGAATATATGCCGTCACTTCAATACCGGAAGTTAATCTTACCCTGGCGACTTTACGCAAGGCTGAATTCGGCTTTTTAGGCGTAGATGTATACACCCGAGTACAAACCCCCCGTTTCTGGGGCGCTCCCTTTAGAGCCGGAGTGTTTGTTTTCTTCTTAATACGCTTGCGACCCTTTCTTACTAACTGGTTTATAGTCGGCATAAACTCCCCTTCTATTATTTGAAACTCTCTAAACTGATTTGCAAAAACCATTCTTGTATATTTATCTTAATTGAATGTCAAGTGTTTTATATAAAACTATGTTGTTTTTTTTCAGACTGCAGATAAAATATCTAGTCAATTCTCACGCCACTATGCACAGCAACCCCGGTTCCAGCAGGAATTAATCGCCCCATAATAACATTTTCCTTAAGACCTCGCAGGGTATCAATTGCTCCCATTATACTTGCACCTGTTAATACTTTGGTTGTTTCCTGAAAAGAAGCTGCTGAAATAAAACTGTCGGTACTTAAAGATGCCTTGGTAATACCTAAAATTAAAGGCACTGCCGTGGCAGGCTGCTTTCCTTTATCAATAATCTCCTGATTGATTATCGCAAACCGTTTTTTATCTACCTGCTCATCAAGAATAAAATCAGAATCGCCGATATCAGTCACCTTCACCCTTCGCATCATCTGACTGACAATGACCTCAATATGTTTATCATTGATTCTAACGCCCTGCAGCCTGTATACCTCTTGAACTTCATCTACAAGATAACGTGCTAAAGCAACATCACCCTTAATAGTTAAAATGTCCTGGGGAACAGACGAACCACTAACCAGGGCTTCACCGGCCCTGACATAATCACCATCGTAAACATTAATATGCTTACCCTTGGCAATTAAATAGTCCTTTTCCTCTCCGATATCCACGGGCTTTATTGTAATTCTTTGCTTTCCTTTTTTGGTGGCCTTGGCGATTGAGACATATCCATCAATTTCAGAAAGGACAGCCACTTCCTTTGGTTTGCGAACCTCAAAAAGTTCCGCCACTCTCGGCAAACCGCCTGTTATATCTTTTGTTTTCGTTGTTTCTCTGGGCAACTTGGCTATAACATCGCCGGCCTTAACTTCATCTCTATCTGCGACCATAAGAATCGCTCCCACTGGTAAAAAATAGCGGGCCTCCCCGGGAGAACTTACGAGTTTCAAGGTTTTTTTACTTTTCCCTTTAATTGAAATACGGGGTCGTTCTTCACCGGATTTCGATTCCATAACAGTCTGGCTGGATTTAAGTGTAACCGGATCCACCTTTTCGTGCAAAGTTTTCCCCAAAAGAAGATCTCCGAATTTAACTGTTCCATCAACCTCAGTGATAATTGGAGTTGTAAAGGGATCCCAGGTGGCCAGAAGGTCGCCGGTTTTAACCTTCTGACCGTCATTTACCAGAAGATGCGCCCCATAAATTACCTGACAGCGTTCACGTTCACGACCTGCTGCTCCCATAATGGCAAACTCACCGCCACGCCGATTCATCACAACAAACTCATTATCTTTAATCTTCACTATATTCAAATTGTCATATTTTATAACGCCATCTGTCCTGGCCTTGATATCCGCCTGTTCGACCCTGCGACTGGCAGTACCACCGATATGAAAAGTTCTCATGGTCAACTGAGTCCCTGGTTCACCAATAGATTGGGCTGCCAGAATCCCGATTGCCTGACCAATTTCCACTGGCCTGCCATGGGCCAAATCTCGACCATAACATTTAATACATATTCCGTTTTTGCTTTTACAGGTTAAAACAGATCTGATGTTTACAGAGGTAATACCGGCATCTTCAACCAGGCGTACAACTGCTTCATCAATATCATCACCTGATTTGACCAGGACTTCGTCTGTAAAAGGATCATGAATATCCTCATTTACTACTCTTCCCAGAATCCGATCGCCTATCCGCTGTATAACCTCGCCACCTTCCATCAGGGGCTCAACATCAACTCCCATCATAGTGCCACAGTCCTGTTCAACGATAGCACAATCCTGAGCCACATCAGCCAGTCTGCGAGTGAGGTATCCTGAATTGGCTGTCTTTAGCGCTGTATCTGCAAGGCCTTTACGTGCACCATGAGTAGAGCTGAAATACTGCAACACTGAAAGCCCTTCTCTGAAATTAGCCATAATCGGTGTTTCAATAATTTCACCTGATGGTTTGGCCATTAAGCCACGCATTCCAGCCAGCTGCCGCATTTGATCCTTACTGCCCCTTGCCCCGGACTCAGCCATCATATAAATCGGATTGAAACTCTCATCATAAACAGGGTTTCCATCCTCATCCTGAACCGGCCTTCCATCTGCATCCAGATGAGGCGTTTTTTTCATGGCCTCCATCATTTCATCGGCAACATCATCAGTTGCTTTTGCCCAGATATCAACGACCTTATTATATTTTTCACCCTGCGTGATCAGACCTTCATTATATTGTTTATTAATCTGGGTAACTTTATCTTCTGCCTGACTACAAATATCCCATTTTGTGTCAGGGATAAGCATCGCGTCAATGGATATTGAAAGTCCGCCCTTAGTCGAATATTTATAGCCGATATCCTTTAATCGATCCGCTAGAATTACTGTGGCTTTATTTCCTAAATTTCGGTAGGCAAAATCGATTAATTCGCGTAACGCACCTTTATCCATGACCTGATTAACGGAATCAAAAGGAATTCCCGGACGTTTTTCCAAAACCTTGAAAAGATGATAGGATTCGCCAATTAATATAATACTGCTGGTCTGACCTGGTTTAAGGGCAAAAAGCCGATCAGTATCATCGGGCAGAGCGTTAAATATACGCTGAAATTCATCAGCTCGTAACAGCCCAAGATCACTACCGGTTTTGCTATTCGTGCTCATAGGATAAGACTTGATCATTTCACTAAAATCCTGACCATCTTCCAGCTTCTTTAAAATTTCCTCAGCTGTGGTCTTATCTTCAACCTCAATATGATGCATAACCATAATACTGTCTTTGGGAATAACTTCCCACAGCAAAATTCGGCCGGCAGTTGTTTTCTTTCGCTCCCCGTCAATTCTGACGAATATCGATGTATGTAAATCCAGAGCCTTGGAATCGTATGCTGATCGAACCTCTTGCATATTGGAAAAAATTTTACCATCGCCCATTGTCCCCTTTATTGTTCTGGTCATATAATAAATTCCAAGAACAATATCCTGACTCGGTACAATTATGGGGCTGCCATTGGCTGGAGAAAGAATGTTATTACTGGCGAGCATCAGCACCCTGGCTTCAATCTGTGAGGTAACTGAAAGAGGAATATGAACCGCCATCTGATCTCCATCAAAATCGGCATTAAATGCAGTACAAACCAGCGGATGCAGCTGAAGAGCCTTGCCTTCAATCAAGGTCGGTTCAAATGCCTGAATTCCCAGGCGATGCAGGGTCGGTGCCCGGTTAAGCATAATAGGATACTCTTTGACTACTTCGTCCAGAGTATCCCAAACAACCGGCAACTCCTGTTCCACCATTTTTTTCGCACTTTTAACAGTAGAAACCTCTTCTTTTTGTTCCAGACGATAATAAACAAATGGCTTAAACAGCTCCAAAGCCATTTTTTTTGGTAATCCACATTGATGCAACCGAAGATTTGGCCCAACAGTAATAACCGTCCGGCCGGAATAATCAACCCGTTTACCAAGCAAATTCTGCCTAAAGCGCCCTTGTTTTCCTTTTAAAGTGTCACTTAGAGATTTTAAAGGCCTCTTATTGGTTCCGGTAATTGCCCGGCCATGACGTCCATTATCAAAAAGAACATCGACAGATTCCTGTAACATACGTTTTTCATTACGAATGATTATATCCGGAGCCTTTAAATCAACCAGGCGTTTCAAGCGGTTATTACGGTTTATAACCCTTCGATAAAGATCATTCAGGTCAGAAGTTGCAAACCGCCCACCCTCTAAGGGCACTAAGGGCCTTAAATCAGGCGGTAAAACCGGAATAACATCCATAATCATCCAGGCTGGATTCAATCCGGAACGCCGAAAAGCATCAACGATTTTAAGCCGTTTGGATAATTTTTGCCGTTTGGCCATTGATCCTGTAGCCTGGATTTCAGCTCTTAACTGGTGATATAAAGTCTCTAAATCTATATCTTCAAGCAGTTTTTTTACTGCTTCAGCCCCAATGCCGGCCTCAAAATTAGAACCATAAGTTTCTATGGCTTCATAATATTTTTCATCTGAAAGCAGCTGGCATTTGGCAAGTGGGGTCTCTTTTGGATCAATGACAATATAATTATCAAAATAGAGTACCTTTTCCATATTTTTCAATGTCAAATCAAGCAGATTGCCCAATTTACTAGGTAAACTTTTTAAAAACCAGATATGAGAAACCGGGGTGGCCAGTTTAATATGACCCATCCTCTCACGCCTGACTTTTGACTGAATAACCTCAACCCCGCATTTTTCACAGACAACGCCCCTGTGTTTCATCCTCTTATATTTACCGCAGTTACATTCATAATCTTTGGTAGGGCCAAATATTTTTGCGCAAAACAGACCATCCCTTTCCGGTTTGAAGGTTCGATAATTTATAGTCTCTGGTTTTTTAATTTCACCAAATGACCAGCCTAAGATATCTTCAGGAGAGGCCAAAGCAATCTGAACTCCGGTATAACGCCTTGGATCAGTTGGTTTTGCAAAAAAATCGTATAATGTTTCCATATCTAATTCCTAACCCGGACAAACCGGAAAAGATAAACAATCAAATTTAATGTTGTTAAGGAACGAAGACGAATTCAGGTATCGAACGTCGGTCAATTATTATTTTTCCAGAAGATCAACCTGCAAACCCAAACTCTGCAACTCTTTGAGAAGTACCCGAAATGATTCCGGAATACCAGGTTCAAGAATATTTTGCCCCTTGACTATCTTTTCATACATACGGGTTCTACCAGCCATATCATCTGATTTTACGGTTAAAAACTCCTGAAGCGCAAAAGCAGCCCCATAAGCTTCCATGGCCCAGACCTCCATTTCCCCTAAACGCTGCCCACCAAATTGAGCCTTCCCGCCTAAGGGCTGCTGAGTCACCAGTGAGTAAGGCCCGATAGAGCGGGCATGAATTTTATCATCCACCAGATGGTGAAGTTTGAGCATATACATGGTTCCAACCGTAATCTGCCCATTAAAGGCTTCGCCGGTACGACCGTCATATAAGGTTGCCTGGGCGGATGGGTCAAGCCCTGCCTCTTCCAGTAAGACTTTGATTTCTTTTTCACCTGCCCCGTCAAAAACCGGTGTGGCCATATGAACACCGTCCTTATAATCTTCGGCCATTGCTACCAGCGCCTGATCATCAGCTTCCATGATCTGCTTTTGTGCATCGCTGGTGTTGAAAATCCGAAGCATCTTGGCTTTAAGTTCTTTATAATCATTTTGTTCACGCAAGCGATTTAACTGGTCTCCCAAACCTTTGGCAGCCCGGCCCAGATGAATTTCCAAAATCTGCCCTACATTCATTCTTGAAGGAACCCCCAATGGATTCAAAACCATATCTACAGGTGTTCCATCAGAAAAATACGGCATATCCTCCTGAGGCAAAATTCTGGATACAACGCCCTTATTACCATGCCTTCCAGCCATTTTATCACCAACCGAAAGTTTTCGTTTCATGGCAACATAAATTTTAACCATCCGAATTACACCTGGTGGCAGTTCATCTCCATGTTCAAAACGACTAACCAGTTCATCACATTTTTTGCGGCATTCATCACATTGACGCTGATAGCTTTCCAAATGTTCCTGCACCTTTTGCGTAATCTTATCATCTTCCAGAACTATACCGTCCAAAGAAGAAAGAGATATTTCGCTTAATAGCCCGGCGCTGACTGGTATATCCTTAGCTATCAGTTCCTGGTTATTAATTTTCAGAGGCACCTGACATTTAGCTCCAAGTAAAAGCTCGGTCAGACTTTCTCGTACAATCTCCTGAATAATCGCTAATTCAGCATCCCTATCCTTTTCCAGATCCTCAATTTCCGAGGCCTGGATTATTTGGGAACGATCGTCTTTGTCAGTACCTCGCCTGGAAAAGACCTTGGCGTCAATGACAATCCCTTCAACCCCTGGAGGAACTCGAAGGGATGTATCCTTTACATCACCGGCTTTTTCACCAAAAATAGCTCGCAACAGCTTTTCTTCAGGTGAAAGCTGAGTCTCGCCTTTGGGCGTAATTTTACCAACCAGGATATCGCCCTGTTTAACTTCCGCTCCTAATCGTATTATACCACTTGCATCCAGATCTTTTAAGGCGTCTTCTCCCACATTGGGAATATCCTGAGTAATTTCCTCTTTCCCCAGTTTAGTATCTCTGGCCACAACTTCAAACTGCTCAATATGAACAGATGTGTAAATTCCTTCCTTTACAAGCTCTTCGCTGACCAGTATTGAATCCTCAAAGTTATATCCCCCCCAGGGCATAAACGCCACGGTTACATTTTTACCAAGGGCCAGTTCACCTTTTTCAGTGGCTGGACCATCAGCTATAATATCACCAGCCTTAATATGCTGACCCTTCTTAACAATCGGCCGGTGATTAAAGCAGGTATTCTGGTTGGATCGTTTAAACTTTGAAAGATTATAAATTGAAACCAGATTATCAGGATTATTTTCATTTAAAACATGTTTAATTACAATCCGAGAAGCTTCAACGTTAACAACCTCACCGTCCCTTTCAGCAACTACGGTAACGCAGGAATCTTTGGCAACGACGGATTCAATACCAGTTCCCACAAGAGGCGATCTGCTTATATTAAGAGGAACCGCCTGACGCTGCATATTAGAACCCATTAAAGCCCGATTGGCATCATCATTTTCCAGAAAAGGAATAAGTGAAGCGGAAACGCTAACCAGCTGGTTAGGTGAGATATCCATCATCTTTATCTTTTCCCGGTCAACCATCATCAATTCACCTTCCACTCTGGAAGTTACCAGTTGATTAATATAACGACGGTCTTTATCAATAGGAGCGTTGGCCTGTGCAATGGGATCACTTTTTTCTTCAAAAGCGCTTAAAAATCTTTTCTCGTTTGTTACCTGAGCGTCCTTGACAACGCTATAAGGAGTTTCGATAAAACCGTAATTATTAACCCTGGCATAGGTACTAAGGGAAACTATCAATCCAATATTCGGCCCTTCAGGAGTTTCAATGGGACAGATCCGGCCGTAATGCGATGGATGAACATCACGAACTTCAAAACCGGCTCTTTCACGGGTTAATCCACCAGGGCCCAAGGCACTGAGACGTCTTTTATGTGTAGTTTCCGACAGGGGATTGGTTTGATCCATAAATTGACTTAACTGACTGGTCCCAAAAAATTCTTTTACTACAGCAGTTACCGGTTTCGGATTAACCAGATCATGCGGCATAAGGGCATCAACTTCCTGAAGGCTCATCCTCTCTTTTATGGCACGTTCCATTCGAACGAGACCAATCCGGTATTGATTTTCCAAAAGCTCACCAACAGCTCGAACACGCCTGTTACCCAAATGATCTATATCATCAACAACGCCCTGGGAATCCTTTAACATAATCAGAGTTTTTGTGGTAAGGAGAATATCTTCTTTTCTCAAAGTTCTTAAAGTATTGGGCGCATTAGTCTCAAGACGAAAATTTATTTTCAGTCGCCCAACTCCTGAAAGATCATAATAGGAGGATTGAAAGAATAGTTTGTCAAGAAAATCCTGGGCAACCTCTGGAGTAGCCGGGTTTCCAGGTCTTAATATCCTGTAAATTTCAATCAGGGCTTCTTCCTTGGTATCCACCTTATCAAGCATGATAGTCTTTTGAATTGAATCGCTGCTCAGCTGACCATCTATATAAAGCAGCTTAAACTGCTCAATGCCCGCGTTTTTAAGTTTAAGTAAAACATCCTCGTCTACCTTTTCATTCGTTAATACAAGCTCAGCTTTTGTTTCAGGGTCATTAACTGATTCGGAAAAAAAGCTGTCCAGGAGTTCTTCTTTATAAATTGGAATATTTTCTATTTGAGCTGCCTTAATATTTTTTACAGCCTTTGCTGAAAAAGAACGGCCTTTTTTGAGGATCACAGCTTGAGTTGCCGGATCAATAATATCAAGGGATGCTTTTTTACCTTTTAAGAAGCTCGGATTAAACTTTTTAAAATAGTTCTCGCCTTCAACAACTATCTCTTCTTTCTTGTAAAAATAGTTCAGCAGATCCTCTGTTGAATACCCAAGCGCCTTAAATAAAAGCGTTACTGGAAATTTTCGGCGGCGATCAATTCTAATATAAACAATATCTTTAGGATCGATCTCCATGTCAATCCATGAACCTCTAACCGGAATAATCCGAGAGCTGTAAATAATTTTATGTGAGGTATGGGTTTTGCCTTTATCATGGTCAAAAAATACACCGGAAGAACGGTGCAACTGGCTTACAACTACCCGTTCTGTCCCATTAATTATAAATGTTCCCTTTGGAGTCATCAAAGGGATGGTGCCAAAATAGATTTCCTGTTCCTTGATATCTCGAATATTAGAGACACCGGTCTCTTTATCAACATCATAAACAACCAGTCTCACAGTAATTCGCACCGGCAGCTCGTAAGTCATCCCACGGTTAACACACTCTTGCATACTGTGTTTTACTTCCGCAAAGCGATAGGAAACAAATTCCAACGAGGCACTTCCGGTAAAATCCCGTATCGGAAAAACAGACTTAAAAACAGCCTGCAGTCCGCACTCCTCCCTTTTTTCAGGGGGAACATCCTTTTGCAAATATCTTTTATATGATTCCCGCTGCATTCCAATAAGATCCGGTATTTCAACTATTTTTTTTATCTTACCGAAATTTTTTCTTAAACGTTTGTTTAAGGAAATCATTTCCGACATGGCATCTCCGCTATTTATTTCTTAAGTTGAAAGTTATAGGCTTTCCAATAGGCGATTCACAGAATCCCATATTCCAATTTTTCAGCTACCTGTTTAATTAATTTAACATCTCAATGAGTCATGAAAAATCACATGGTACTCGCTCACTGATAATAATATACCTGAAAATTGCATGAAAAAGAAATCTTTTGTATTTTTATCATCAGTTTTACTATCAGTTTTACTATCAGT
>JASFBJ010000363.1 GCA_030149585.1 Desulfobacterales bacterium
TAAAAGGTATAAAATTTAACAACCGTTAAAATAATCCCAATAAACAAAGATATCCCTGCTGCAAGCAAACGAATTTTAAAATTTTTCGAATTTCGCTGTTGTTGGCTTTTCATACGCCTAAAGTATAACACCTTTTTTTATTAATGAAGTTGAAAAAGGGGGCGATTTCGGAAATTAGCATAATTTATGCAGTATTGCCAATACCATATACAGTTTTTTATATTTTGGATTGGCACGGCTGTTGAATACAAATAAGGGTTAGGCAGAAAAAGGCAAGTCTTTTAAAGTCCCCAACGATTTGCCAAATTCTAAAGAGAAAAATATGGGAAGGTTTATTGATTTTATTTAGTTAATTATAATTAAAAAGATTGGTTGACCAGCAATAGTTCCCATGATAATTTTTTCGTCTATTTTAATAAAGATTATAACAGGCGATATAATAATATTTATCGGAGGTTAGAAAATGGTTGGATTAGTAAAAAATATCATTGCAGGCTTGATTATAACTTTAATGCTCTTTGCCTGCTCGTCGGATGAAGAGAAAAAAGCTTCCCATTTTGAAAAGGGAAACACCTATTTTGAGGATGGTGAATACAAAAGCGCGGTAATTGAGTTTAAAAATGTCATTCAGATAGATCCGGAATTTATCCAGGCACATGAGAATCTGGGGGAGACCTATCTAAAACTTGGCGATGCCAGAAATGCTTTTATAGAGTACTCCAAGGTAACCCAGCTTGATCCTGAAAATAAAGAAGCCCTTTTAAAAATGGCAACTTTTTATATGCTTGGAAAAAAATTAAAGGATGCCAGGAAAAATATTGATCTTGTTTTAGCAGTTGAACCAGATAATAAGGAAGCGCTTTTTTTGCTTGCTGGAATTCATTCCCTGGAAAAAAATCTTTATGAGGCTGGAGCGGTTTATAAAAAGATTTTAGAAATAGATAATAATCAGGTAAATGCCTATTTGGGGCTTTCCAGAGTAATGCTCGGGCAGGGAAATCCCGCTGAAGCGGAAGCAATGTTGAAAAAAGCCGTTAAGCTCAACCCAAAAGAGATCAAACCTAATCTGGCGCTGGCTTATTTTTACGCTAGTCAGAAAGCGTTTCAAAAGGCTGAAACATGCTTAACTCAAACTATTGAGCTTAATCCAGAGAATGCGGAATTGCATATTATTCTTGGTAATTTTTATTTCAGGCTGAAAAAACAGCCCCTTGCTGAAAAGGCATATCTTAAGGCAATTGAACTTGATCCGCAAAATATCAAACCTTATATGGTGGCTGCCGGGTTTTATAGTATTACGGGAAATTATGAAAAAACTTTGTCAATGTATAATAAGGCTCTTGAAATCAAACCGGATGATATCCGAATACTGGATATGATGGCCAGGTTTTATTATAAAAACAAAAAAATCGAAGAGGCTGAAACTTATGTTGCCGATATTTTGAAGAAACGGCCTGATTATTTTCCCACGCGTCTGTTAAAAGCGGAAATTTATACCTTAAAAGGTAATTTTAATGAAGCCCTTGGGATTCTTGATCAACTTGCGCAAGAGGAGCCCCGTTCAATACAGGCTCATTATTTTAAGGGTGTTGCCCATCTTGGCAAGGGCGATTCCAATATAGCCAGGTCTTCATTTGCAAAGGTAATTGAGCTGAATCCGAAACATATCAAAGCCAGGTTGCTATTGGCTGATATATATTTGCGAGAGCGGGAATTTAAATTAGCTGAAAAGGAGATTAAGGTGGCATTGGAGCTTGTGCCTTCTAATTTTCAGGCCAGATTGATTGAAGGCAATGCTCTGATGGGATTGGGAAAGGCCAAAGACGCAGAGGCTTCATTTAATGCACTTATCAAGCTTGAGCCAAAGAATCCAGTGGGATATTTCAGGCTGGGTATGTTGCAGCGCATAAGCAAACAATATAAGCCTGCTTTGGCCAATTTTAATAAGGCGCTTGACCTGAACCCAAAACTGATGGATGTTTTTACCAATATAATTTTAGTGCAAGCTGCCCAAAAAAAATATAATAAAGCCCTTGCGCTTTGTGATAACCATCTTGAAAAATTAAAAGATATTCCAAAGGCAACCTCAATAATTTATAATTTAAAAGGCAGACTTTATCTCTCCCTAAAAGAGAAAACCAGGGCTCAAAAGGCTTTTGAAACAGCCATAGAACAAAATCCTGATTTTTTAAGACCATATTATGCTCTTGCCGGTATCTATTTAAGGGATAAAAAAGAGGACCAGGCAATTGCCCAGTATCAGGCCATACTTGAAAAAAATGCCAAACTTGTTGGGCCTCATATGCTTTTAGGTATTATTTACGATCAGCAAAAGCAATTTGAAAAATCTGAAAAGCATTATCGCCAGGCATTGGGAATTAATCCAAAATTTGCGCCTGCCGCCAATAATCTGGCCTATCTTTTATCAACCCAAAAAGAGGAGTTTGATGAGGCTCTGATTTTTGCCAGAGTTGCCAAAGAAAAATTACCAAAAGATGCCAGTGTGATGGATACCATAGGATGGATTTATTATAAAAAGGGACTTTATGACAGCGCTATCAGTGAATTTACTGAAAGTGTGGCAAAATTGCCGGGAAATCCCATAATTCATTACCATCTGGGACTGGCTTATTATAAAAAGGATAAAAAAACTCCTGCAAAAACAGCACTGAAAAAGGCTCTTGATATTGATTCAGACTTTGAAGGAGCTGATCTTGCAAGAAAAATTCTGGCGGAATTATAACAGGGCTGAAGTTATGCTTTTTCTATAGACCGCTCATAAATAATTGGAGGATTATGGAGTTTGAATATGATCCAAAGAAAAGCAAATCAAATAAACAAAAACATGGTATGGACTTTGAGGAATCAAAGGCTTTATGGTTTGATATCAATAGACTTGAAGTTCAAGCAAAAAGCGATGATGAACCTCGTTTTGCTTTAATTGCCATATTAAATGAAAAACTCTGGACTGCTTTTTATACAATTAGAAAAAATCGGATAAGAATAGTATCTGTGCGCAGGTCAAGAAAAAGTGAAAGAGGTTTATATTATGAAAGCTAAAGAATTAGATAAGATATTTGACAATGGAGAAGACATCACCAATCATCTGGATCTTTCGACAAAGAAAAGACCTGGGTTGAAACAAAGACGGGTGAACGTTGATTTTCCAGACTGGATGATTGGGACACTAGACCGTGAAGCCAGTAGAATCGGTGTTACAAGGGAATCAATCATAAAAGTCTGGATCGCTGAGAGAATTAAAGAAGAAGTCGGTGGCAGCAGTTAAG
>JASFBJ010000124.1 GCA_030149585.1 Desulfobacterales bacterium
AACTTCCTCAACTATGCATCACAGCTTCAGGCCATCTTTGCCCGATCTAAAATCATAAAAATCTTGAAATAGCTCGCTATTCCTGCAACTTTTATAATTTTAGACCGAACAAATCTAACCTAAATCTGTGCGCCTACTTGTGGATGTTATTTCGTCCACGTTCCTAAGTGGTTAATGCTTATTAATTTATAAAATATTAATCTTATAAAATAACATATTTGGTGGTAATGTCAATAAGTTATTCATTGAGCAATATGATATTGAAATTTTGTGTAAATAATTTATTATACTAAAAGCTATTTATTCTCTTGAAAAAATACAATAAAACCCGTTATTCTACTTTTGTATTAGATACTGATTTAAATTTGCCGACCAATCGCGGAGCTCTTTATGACTTTAAAAAGTCAAATTAAATCGCTTATCCAGGAAGCTGAACTATACCTTTCTCAAGGATTATATAAAGAATCCTGTCAAAAATATAAAGATGCTCTGGAATTGATTTTAGTGACTGAGAAAATTAAAAATCGTGACACTTTTATAACAACTTTGTCCAGTAAGATTGCCAATATAAATAAAATTGCAAATCAGATTGACAAAGGCCCGTCTTCCCCTGAGCTTTCAAATCGAGCACAGGATTTGATTAAAAAATTATTTTCATTTTCAGAAAATGAAAATTCCGATTTAGCGGATCTTGAAGGCGCAATAGCATTAGCAAAATTCGGTCAATTTGATCGTGCCTTGACTGAATTGAATAAATTATTAGCTGTCTCGTCCATTAGAATTGCATCGGCAAAAAATATCATACGCTGCCATATTGCCAAAACTTCCATTGAAGATGCAGTAGTTCAATATAATAAATGGCATTCAGACGACCTGTTTTCTTTAAAGCAACTTAAAACAGTGGCGAATTATTTGACTAATATACTAAAGCATAATAATCTGGATATAATTCTGCCGGAGCCGACCCAGATAATACAACAAAAAGATCCATTAGAAAATCAGGAAATTTCAAAAAGAGAAGAAACGTCTGATGAAGAAGATATTCTTGATATTACAGCTATTGGAATTACATTTGCCGATGGCCCGGAAAAGGGAAAAAAAATAGAATTTGATGTAAATTTTCAGTCAGGGAATATGCTCAGTCTGATGATCTCCAGTAAGGATAAATCTTTGACAGACGGCTTTAAAACAGGCATTGAGCTTAAAAATATCGATTTTTTTTCTCCTATTGCAATATTTCAAGGCAGTGGTGTGATAGCAGAAAAAACAGTTATTAAAACCGGTCCTAAACAGGGTGACACATGTATTGATATTAGAATAACCAGCAGCTAGGGCTTGCACTAAAAAAATAAAATACCCTTAATTTACAGTTAAAATAAATTATATTCAAAGCCTTGGAGTAAGAATTTATGGCTATATTTAATCTAAAAAAACGTGAAATAGAGTGTAAAATTGTTTATTACGGGCCGGGACGGTGCGGTAAAACAACAAATCTGGAATATGTTTTCAAATCATATAAAAAACAGATTACCGGTGAAATGGTCTCAATTAACACAGAAGGGGATCGTACTTTATTTTTTGATTTTCTTCCAATGGGTCTGGGGAAAATAAGAAATTGTGATGTGCGCGTTCAACTTTATACTGTTCCTGGACAGGTAAAATACAGTTCCACCCGCAAACTTGTTTTGCGGGGTGTTGACGGCCTGGTTTTTGTTGCTGATTCTCTGGAAGTGCGACGTGAAAAAAATATGCTTTCTTTGAAAGATCTGCAAAAAAACTTAAAGGAATATGGTAAGAGTATCTTTAAAGTACCTCTAATTATACAATATAATAAAAGAGACCTGGCTGAACAGGGAATTCCTCTAATGCCTGTTAAACAGATGAATAGAGATTTGAATCGGCAATTGAAAGTACCTTCTTTTCCAGCCAGTGCAGTAACTGGAAATGGAGTGGGAACGACTCTGAAAGAGTGTTTGAAATTAACACTGCTCTCTTTGCAGCGAGAATTTCAATGGGCTAAATAAGATTTTATGTATTATTTCAGTTTATTTAAATATATTTACCTTTGGTTAAAATCAAATTTAATTTAATTATAAATTGCTATCAGTTAATTCTATGCATAATCAAGTTGTTTTAAAAGGAAATCTTAAATTCCTGAATCTCGGGGACTTAATGCAATTGATAGGTGCAAACTGCAACAGTGGCACTCTAAGAATGCATAGTAAATATACTGCTGAACCTGGAATAATATTTTTTGATAAAGGAAATCCAATCAATGCTTCTTATGGTTCAAAAACCGGCCTTGACGCTGTTTATACATTTTTTGGCTGGACTGAAGGTGAATTTGAATTTGTTAAAGAAAAAATTATCAGTAAAAAAATTATTACAAAAAGCCGGATGGGTATTATCCTGGAGGGTTTAAAAATGATAGATGACGGCAAAATCGAAAAATTAGGGCCTAAAATTCTGGATCAGGAAATTTCAGGTTCTACAAAAAAAAATCCTGGAATGCCCGTTGTAAATGGACCTCTGGTTGATTATATGTATGTGGTTGATGAAGAAGATTTTTTTGATGGTGAGAATATAGTTGAAGAAGGCAGGCACGGCAGCTGGCTTTGGGTTCTAATGGAAGGAGTTGTAGAAATAAGAAAGGAAACTTCGAAAGGAACATTACCCATTATAAGATTAAGTGATGGCTCATTTATTGGAAGTATGGCTGCCTTTCTAATCCAGGGTAATATACGCACGGCTACTGCAGTTGCAATTGGTAATGTGCAGCTTGGTGTGCTGGATTCACAATTGCTGAGTCAGGAATACTCCAGCCTTTCCAGTGAATTCAAAGGTTTATTGATGAGTATCGATAAACGGCTAAAGCTGGTTACTAATATGGCTGCTGATTATTATACCAACCGATCCATTAATGATGAACAAATAAATAATGATAAAAAAAATATAATCCAGCAGGGTGAAATAGAAGAGAAACTTTATATCATCAAACAGGGAAAAGCGACTGTTGGGAGGTATAATGATAATAATTTTATACCACTGTGTAATTTATATAAAGGAGACTTTATAGGTCATATGCCTTTTTTTGATTTGAATCATGAGCCTGATTATGCGGCGGTGCTTGCTTCCAAGGATATTAAATTACGGGAAATTGACATGGAGCAACTCCAGAATGAATTTCAAAAATTATCCTCAACACTAAAAAATATTACAGAATTTACAGCAAATTGTATTTGCGCTACCAGTAAGGTGGTTTGCGATTTTTATCAACAATACAGCGGCTCTGATTCAAAGAACGAATAGGACATGCTGAAATTAAAATTTGGTGATAATTATGATAAAAAAAGAAAGAAGAGAATTTCCAAGAATCTATGCTTTAAATTTGATTAACTATATCTGTCTCGACACACATGGGAAACTGTTCAATCAGGGCATGGGCAGAACTCTTAATATTTCTGAAGCAGGAATTTTGATAGAAACCAGGTCAGTCATTATAAATGATGGAACTGTTTTGATAACTATAGGTTTAAAAAATGAACTGCTTGAGATTGAATGCAAAATTATCTATTCAACTCTCAATCAGGACCAAAACATGTTTGAATCAGGCCTTCAGTTTATCAATACTTCAATAGAAGAACTTAATATTATAAAAAAATATCAACAGATCTTTGAACATGATAATAAAATTTAAATGGAATATAAAATTGAAACTATACCGTTAGAAGCCATTGACTCTGACGATCTGACATATCAAATATCAACATCCACGGATTACTCTCTGCTTGCTGATTCCATTAAAAAAATAGGGTTAATACATTATCCTATTTTGCTCAAAAAAAAAACCCGGTTTATAATTATTTGCGGTCATCGCAGATTTTCAGCCTGGCATTATTTGCAAAAAGGCCCTATCCAGGTTAAAATTCTTGGCCCCAAAACACCTGATCTTTTCTGTATTGAGCTGGCCATCAGCGATAATTCTTTGCAGCGCTCTTTAAATCTGATTGAACAATCCCGCGCATATCAATTGCTTTTGAAAGTTATGGGCGATAGCGATAAACTTTCAGCCTTTGCCAGGCCACTAAATTTGCCGACTAATCCGGTACTCATTAGAAAAATCAGCAAGTTATCCAAACTTCCTATTTTAATTCAGCAAAAAATTTTAGATAAGACCATATCTTTGAGCATGGCCCTGGAACTTGCAAAACTCAATCAGGAAACCTGCTCTTTTTTATTGGAACTTTTTCAAAACCTCCAGCCGGGTCTTAATCGTCAGCGGGAAATAATTATTACCGCGACCGAGATTGCCTTATGTGAAGACCTGTCTCTTTTACAAGTTTTGCAAAATAACTCAATTCAAGAAATCCTTTTGCATAAAAACCGGGATACTTCGTTTAAACTTCATAAGCTTTGTAAGAATTTGAAAAAAAGGCGTTATCCTGAAATATCGAATGCTCAGGAAAAATGGGTCAGTAATTTAAAAAAATTAAAACTTAATAAAAATATTAAACTAATCCCCCCAAAATATTTTGAGAGTATGGAATATCAAATGGTTTTAAATTTTAAAACTATTAAAGATTTTGAAAATCTATCTAACGAGACAACCAATCTGCTTGATAACCCCTTTTTTAAATCTATTTATACTTAAGTGCCCCAGAAATAAATAAATCCACACCTTGAATATTAAAATTTCTCTAATATAGCGCGATGTGATAATATAAATAATCCATCTATTTTGAATATATTTTACTTGACAAACATCTTCCAGATACTATAAGAGCCTAAAGGAAATAAAGAAGGTTCATATTATGGGCATACAGGAAAGAAAAGAAAGGGAAAAAGAACGCCGTCGCCAGCAAATTATGGTTGCAGCCAGGCGTGTTTTTTCTAAAAATGGATTTAATAGAGCAACAATGGAAGATATTGCCAAAGAAGCTGAATTAAGTCCTGGAACTCTGTATTTGTATTTTAAAAATAAAGATGAACTCTATGTTTCACTTTCACTTCGAATCCTGCAATATCTCCTTATCAGGCTTGAACATGTAAAAAATAAATCTTTAAAACCAGAAGAAAGCCTTGTAGCTTTACAAGAAGCAATGTTCGATGTTTATGATTTTGATCCTATGATACTGATAAATCTATTTCATCTTCAATCAAGTGTAACCCTCAAAAGCATTAGTCCCGAACTCCTTTCTCAAATAAAATCATTATCCCAAAGGTCATTTAGTATAATTGCCTATATTATGGCCAAAAATATCAAATATGGCTCTTTTATTGATCAACATCCAATGGCTGTAGCTAATATATACTGGTCCCTTTTTTCCGGCGTGATTCTTTGGGAAACAAGCAAAAAAATTATAAATAATAATGATAAAGATTATTTAAAGAAAACATTAAAAAAAGCTTTTGAAATATTTAATCGAGGTATCTTAAAATAGAATGAAAAACAGCAAATTTATGGCATCCTTCATTTTTGAAGGATTCTCGTTCCCACGCTCCAGCGTGGGAATGCATACCCGGCTGGGTGTGATTCATTTCAGATTAAGCTTTGATTTTTCCAGGTCAGCCTGATATAAATCATTTGTGCCTATTCGTAAATTATATATTAACAGACAAGTTGCAGACCTGCCCCTGGTTAAATCAATACAGTCGCGTATAAACTGTGAATCGTTAATTATCTCTGAGTCCAAAGATGTGTTTAGAGCTGTTTCCGCAGCCAACGATCCGATTTCGCGGGCAAAGGAGGTTTTATATTTAACAGCCAATCAAGGGGCATTTATTAAAAAATGTCCTGGAACCAGCAATTACACCTGTTGCGATTATCAAATTTTGCATATAGGTACTTTTTGTAATATGGATTGTGCCTATTGTATCTTACAATCCTATTTTCATCCCCCGCTAATGCAATATTTTGTTAATCAAGCTGATATGCTGGTAGAGCTTGATAATCTATTTGCCCAAAAGGCCATTAACCGTCTTGGAACCGGAGAATTTACCGACAGCCTGATCTGGGAGCGCTGGACAGATCTATCAGGCCTGCTGGTTACCAAATTTGCCGCCCAAAATCATTCTATCCTGGAGCTGAAAACTAAAACAACAGCCATTGAGAAACTTAAAGATTTAAAACATAATTGCAAAACAATTATGGCCTGGTCTCTTAATACCGAAGCCGTTATTAAAAGTGAAGAACGCTTTACCACCTCTCTTGATGCCAGATTGGACGCTGCTGCGCGTTGTGAGAGATGGGGTTATCCACTGGCATTTCATTTTGACCCCATGATTATTTATAAAGGCTGCTTCAAAGATTATCACTTAGTGCTGAAAAAGCTTTTTTCCACTATATCTCCCAAAAATATTGTCTGGATCAGTCTTGGAACATTTCGTTTTATGCCTGATTTAAAACCGATTATTCAATCTCGCTTTCCGCATTCAAAAATCGTCTATGGTGAGTTCATCAAAGGTCTTGATAATAAAATGCGGTATTTTAAACCTATTAGAATTAAACTTTATACCTGGATTATAAACTGGATAAGAGAGATGGCCCCTGATGTTCGGGTCTATTTTTGTATGGAAGATGATGAGGTCTGGCAAAAAACAATGGGTTTTATTCCGGAAAAAAAGGGAGGACTGCCTCATATGCTTGATAAAAGCGCAATAGAGCACTGCGATCTTGAATCTCCCTTTTAAAATCAACTGGTTTTTAAACTATGTCATTCCTGGTAAATAATGACATAGATAATATATTTGTGGTTTTTTAGCACATGTTGTTTTTTACAACAATTATTGTTAAATTTTAAGATATTACAATAAGTTCTTCCTTTCGTTGATTGGATCAGCTATTGAGCGAAAAGACCATTTATGGATGTACATTATCTATTCACGTATTATATAACGGGAATTGATGCGTTTTGCTCCAAAATATTCTTTTGTAAATTTTTCAGCTTTTTCCATATCATATGGTTTGCATGAAAAAATATTTATATATGCCGCACCTGTGTTTTCAGAGAAATGCCCGGTGACAGAACTTGTCTCTATGAATTGGAGGAGTGAATAACCTTTGGTGTGTTCCTGCTTTTCTCCGAAGTATGGAGTCATCGGTTCACCGTAAGGGATCATGTCTATAACATTACATATTTCTCTCGCATAGCGTTTAATGGATTCTCCAGTTGAAATACTGTCTTGATCACATTCATAAAGATCCATTATTAATTCCCATCCAAAGGAAGTTGCAACTGTGATGTGACTATTAGTGTTATCACCATTATCTTTCAAAATCATTTTATTACCTTCATGAATGGCGGGAGCTGGTATGCCCCATAATGTATCTGTGGGCTGTAATATTTTGTATTCAATTGATTAAGATCATATTTTGTAATTATTTTTTTTATATCTATGGTTTTCAGGTCAATTGCATCAGAGCAGAATATAGTAGAAAATAATCCTCCAACATATGTAGGCACTGAATACAGATAAAATGCGTTATATTGAAAGATGTCCTTCAATAATCTATACGCCTGCTCCTGCTCTTCCTCCTGCATTTGGGTTGATCCTGTCTGACGAACCATGATACCCCCGGGTCTCAGCACATTATATATCTCCCTATAAAACTGTCCTGAAAACAGGATCTTGGCCGGGCCAACAGGATCCGGAGAATCCACAATAACAATGTCGTATTTATTATCCGTTTTTCTAATATAATCAGCTCCATCATCTATTATGAGTTTTGTGCGTTCATTATCAAATGCCCCGTTGCTAATTAAAGGAAGGTGCTCTTTACAAAAATTGACAACCAGGGGATCGATTTCAACAATAGTTGCACTCTCAACGCTATCATGTTTTAATACTTCTCTCAGGACACCGCCATCTCCTCCACCGATGATTAAGACTTTTTCGGGATTAGGGTGGGACAGCAGAGGCACATGTGTCATCATCTCATGATAGATGTACTCATCTTTCTCGGCAGTCTGTACTCTTCCATCAAGTAAAAGCATCTTGCCGTATTGGTATGTATCAATAAGCAGAATATGTTGAAAATCAGTCTTCAATTCCTGCAGAATCTCTTTAACCCTGTAACGGACTTCCACGTTTTTCCATTTTTCACTGATCCATTCAATAGGTTCACTCATAGTATGATCCCCCGCTTTATTTCTGTGATTTCTATGCTTTTAGGCTGGAATTCAGCCTTTAGAACGTCCACCGCACTACGTGGATCAATCCTGCCGCAGACAAATACATCGACCGCAGCATAGTCAAGTTCCGGCCACGTATGAATACTTATGTGAGATTCTTTGAGGACAGCAACACCCGAGACGCCGCCATTAGGGGAAAACGTATGAAGATCGATGCCAAGCATGGTCGCACCGCAAGCATCGATAGCTTTGATAAGTATGCTCCGGATCCTGGCAGCGTCTTGAAGATATTTCGCGTGCCAAAGCTCTGCAAGCAGATGCATGCCCGCATATTTGATATTGCCTTCACGGCCATAAAACTCCTCTTGGGCCGAGGCATCCATAAATACTCCTTAAAATCAGGTTATAAGTTTTTTTCGCTGTAACCCTTAAAAATGCAAATGTGAAATTATTTTTCCTAAAAATCTATAGGATTAAAAACTCATTGCCACACCGTGCCGTAAACTCGGTAGCTGATGTTATGAGAAGTAAAATACCAGCATTAATAGCATAGCTGCGTCTGCATTTTATCATTAATTCTTTTTATACTGCCATATATTTTTTGAGAAGTTACAAAAAAATTTGTATATTAACGCTATATTTTCTTTATAATATGATATTATAGTACTTAATACAGTTAGTTGGAACTTTTCAGGACTGATTTACTCCTGAACATATTTCCATACCATTGTATACTCTTTGCTATCCCTGTATCAAAAGTTTCAACCGGTCGCCAACCCAGTTCCCTTTCAATCTTTCCTGCATCAATTGCATATCGCCAGTCATGACCTAGGCGATCAGGCACAAATGAGATCAGACTCTCATGAGGCTTTTTTTTCGGGTTAATTTCATCCATATGCCTGCATATGATTCTGACAATATCAATATTGGCTCGTTCAAAATTGCCACCTATATTATAAGTTTCACCAATGACTCCTTTCCGAAAAACCGTATCAATTCCTTTGCAATGATCAATTACATGAAGCCAGTCGCGGATATTGCTGCCATCGCCATAAACCGGAATAGGCTGCTGATTCATACATGCCAGAATAACGGTTGGAATAAATTTTTCCTTATTTTGATATGGGCCATAATTATTGGAACAATTGGTTATTATAACAGGTAGTCCATAGGTATGCAGATACGAACGAACAAGATGATCGGAAGCGGCTTTAGAGGCTGAATAAGGTGAATTTGGGGCAAATTGAGTGGTTTCCGTAAAAGGAGGATCGTCTTTTTTAAGAGTGCCGTAAACTTCATCTGTTGAAATATGGTGGAAACGACAGTTTTCTGTATTTGAATTTTTATTTTTAAGCCAGTATTTGCGAGCTATTTCAAGAAGTGTAAAAGTCCCTACTATATTGGTTTGCACAAATTCTGCCGGCCCTATAATGGAACGGTCTACATGGCTTTCTGCTGCAAAGTGAATAATGGTGTCAATATGATACTCCTGAAAAATAGAATCAAGCATATCAAAGTCACAGATATCTCCGTGGATAAATTTATATTTGGACTTGCCTTTTAAATCTTTTGGTAAATCTTTTGGTAAATCCTTTGGTAAATCTTTTGGTAAATCATTCGGTAAGTCTTTTAAATTATCTAAATTTCCTGCATAGGTGAGTTTATCGAGATTTATAATGTTTATTTTTTTGTCGGTAGATAGCATATATCTTATGAAATTGCTCCCGATAAAACCAGCACCTCCGGTGACCAGCATATTTTCAGGCTGATATTTACTCATTTTGAATAATCCTTTCCAATACATTATATAATTCTGACCTCCAGGGCTTTATCCTGATACCCATCCTTGTTTTTATTTTTTCGCAGGAAAGAACGGAATTAGCCGGCCGTTTGGCCAATGTGGGATATTCTGA
>JASFBJ010000364.1 GCA_030149585.1 Desulfobacterales bacterium
GATATTCTTTCAAAAATTCAATTGCATCCCCACAGATTAATTGCATATCCTTTGGGTGCGGCTCTTATGGGACAAATTAAATCCGCCGCAAATAAAGGCGTTCAGTATTATTAACATCGGTTTTACGCCACTTTTAGGCAAGATAATTTAGTAGCCAAAGAATATCTTCGCCTGATTTAAAAAATATTTATTGCAAGGCTGCCTAAGGAGATCCATTCGGTAGTAATGATTATTTTCTGGACAGCAAGTCATATTTCCGCTATGAAAGAATAGCGGGAGGTAAAATGACATGCAGACAATAAAGCAACAAATATTTTGTGGTCGAAAGTTTACTATCGAAGAGCTCTCATTGGTACAGGAAATAGTTGGCACCTGTGGTGGCATCAGCCGACGTGAGTTGGCGTTCACAGTATGCGAACTACTGGAATGGAAACGGCCCAATGAGCGTCTGAAAGCCCAGGAATGCAGCGATTTTCTGGAACTTTTGGAGTCCAAGGGGGTACTGAAGCTTCCAGAGAAGAAACGAAAAGCTCAATCCAGCACCCCAAAAATTATTCCTGAAAGTCTGAGCAAGCATCCTGCCGGCAATCTTAGAGGCAGAGTGGAAGAGTTTGCTCCCCTTGAGGTGCAGCGGGTTCAGAACCGAGAGCAGAGGGATCAGTTCAAAGAACTCATCGGTCGCTATCACTATCTGGGATATGCCATACCCTATGGGGCGCGTATACAGTATTTGGTCTTCGTAAGCCGACCACATCGAGAGATAGTGGGCTGTGTTCAATTTTCAAGCCCTGCCTGGCGTATGCGAGCCCGTGATGAATGGATTGGTTGGACAGAAGCAAGGCGTAAAGTTGCTTTACAACATGTGGTGAACAACAGCCGATTTCTAGTTCTGGCACCTATTCAAAATTTAGCGAGTAAGATACTCTCCTGTACCCTTCGGGAATTGAGAGGCGATTGGGAACGGCAATATGGTCTCAAACCCTTGTTGGTAGAAACGCTGGTGGACCGACAGCGATTTCACGGTGGATGTTATAGGGCGTCAAACTGGATAGAACTGGGAGAAACCACCGGGCGTGGACGGATGGACAGAGCCAACAAACTCAATGGAGCCCATGTAAAAACCATCCTGGTATATCCGCTGGTCAAAAATGCTGTTCACCAACTCAGGGAGGGCGATAAATGAGCATGAACGCAACGCTGGCCCTGTCTTTTGTGGAACGAACCAATGATCAAAGCCGGGAATACTATGAGGATATTGTTAATTTTTTTGATTCTGAGGAATGTCATTCAATGAAACTCAGCGGATTAGAACAAGAACTTGAAAAAAGAGGGCGGGAACTGATGCGCCTTTTGCTTCAGGAACATCTAAACAAGCTTAGCCCCAGCCTTTGTGAGCAGGTCGTCTGTGGTTCCGATGGAATTGATCGGCCCAAGGTGAGACACCAAAACCGGAAAATCGAAACTGTGTTTGGCACCGTATTGGCAAGCCGTGCCGGATATGGGAACGAGGGTGTGGCAAGCCTGCATCCACTGGATGCTCAGCTCAATCTTCCTCCTGAGCTTTATTCGCTTGAACTTCGTCGCCGTGTGGCTGAAAATGCAGCCAAAAGCTCTTTTGACGAGACAATAGAGACCGTCAATAAAACAAGCGGTGGCCATATCCCCAAACGCCAGGCAGAAGAACTGGTACAGCGATCAGCCCGGGACTTTGACGCATTTTATGAAACACGGAAATACAATCCGGCAGACGAAATAAGTACTGGACCGATTCTGGTGATTACCGCCGATGGCAAAGGTGTGGTGATGCATGAACAGGATCTCAGGGAACAAACTCGCAAAGCTGCCCAAAAGCGCAAACCCCAGATGGAAACTCGCCTATCCAAAGGGGAAAAGAAAAATGCCAAACGCATGGCAACCGTGGCAGCTGTTTATACGATAGATACATTTCAGCGCGAGCCTCAAGATCTGCTTCCTGGGAGCAACAGCAAGCCCCAGAAAGAAAATAGCCCACGTCCGGAACAAAAACGTGTTTGGGCAAGCCTTGAAAAATCAGCAGAACAGGTTATTGAATCTGCTTTTGCAGAGGCATCCAATCGTGACCCCAGCCAAAAAAAAAATTGGGTTGCTTTGGTAGACGGTGAGAATCAACAACTGCGAATTCTGGAACGTATGGCAAAAAAACAAGGTGTAGCTCTTACGATTATCGTTGATATTATCCATGTCATTGAATACCTGTGGAAAGCCGGCAGGGCCTTTCATCCCCAATCCGGCCCGGAACTTGAAAAATGGGTTCAGTATCGGCTTCTTAAAATACTTGAAGGCAAAGCCGGATTGATGGCAGGTGGAATGCGCAGAAGTGCCACACTGAAGAAGCTCACAGACAAGCAACGTGAACCAGTGGATACATGCGCAACTTATCTGAAAAATAAGGCACCTTACCTTAAATATGATCGCTACCTAGATCTGGGATTTCCCATTGCCACAGGGGTCATTGAAGGGGCCTGCCGTCATCTTGTTAAGGATCGTATGGATATAACCGGTGCAAAATGGAGGCTTCCCAGCGCCGAAGCCGTGCTGTGCCTGCGTGCGCTACGGAGCAGCAACGATTTTGATGAGTACTGGGATTTTCATGAAGCCTGTGAATACATGCGGAATCATCAGAAATTTTATGCAGACGGTAAAGTTCCCTCCTCAAAGCTTCCACAACCTTCGCCCAAACGTGGTCATCTTAAAGTAATCAAGTAACCACCTACAAAAAAATAAGGAATATTATGACTACAAAAAACTGTTATCTGGCGTGTCGCAAAAGAGCCGCACCCATATGATTTTATGTCTTTCAACTAAAGAAGTTGAAACTGATTATCCTTTGCTATTTTCTCTCCGCGCAATGACGATTTGCTTGCTGCTGATTGGCAAATATGTAATTGTAATTTCTCGGCTATTTTTACTGTGGTCATGCCAAGCTCCCTGTTTGCCCAGAAACACACCAAACTGCGTGCCTTTACCGATGGAGGCTGTTTTTCTGCCCTCAATACGTCCTCCGTCTTCATTTCCAAAATCTCCGCTACACGCTTTACCACCATGTCCAAATTATATCCTTTCGCCTCAAGAATGTACCGACGCTCCTAGTTGGGGGTTCTTTCCTCTACTTTCCTAATGTTTTTAAAGATGGTATGCTAAGTTTTAAATCATTGATTGTAAGTATTTGTCCGGTGATTTCTGGTTTGTGTAACCGAATCGATTTAAACTCCAGTTGGGTTACGTTGTTGATAAGCTTGTCT
>JASFBJ010000125.1 GCA_030149585.1 Desulfobacterales bacterium
ACCAGATTCAAGGCAAAGCTCAGGAAATTCTTGTGACTTTAGGTAAATAGATATTTTGACATTTTCCATCAAGCAAAAGGTGTAACATCTGTGATGGCGCACTACACAGCAGCAGGAAATTGATTATTCTGAAAGAAATTTTTTACGAAATTGCTATAAAAAGTGGTTTTGTGGCCAACCGTGATCATTATCGGAACTTTTTTGGGATGGAAAGTCCAGCTTCATTTAAAGCCGTCAAAAAACGGACTCGAAAGACATTGGCCATGGAGGTTTGATTAAATAAATATTTTTCTTCGCATGCGACTTTCAAAGGCACAGAGAAGACCTCCCGGGGTAAACACATGTTTTTTAATACGTGGGCGCCGAGTATACGGACAGAGCTTATAATGGATAGAGGACTTTGCCTTGTGTTGCAGGCTCGTCCCATTCATGCATGCACGCCTGACTCGATTTCTGTTCGTCACCCTGTACTTTCGCGGTACCCTGCCTCAGCAGGGCTATTGCTTTCCGAAGTACCGTCACCGATACCCCGTTGTAATACCGCTACACCTTTCGCCTTCATCCAGATAGGTCTAAGACTTGTCAAACGATTTACTTTTATGATACGGTTGACTCACTTTTAAGAACATGTGCCGTGTCCGGCACACAACATTTCGCTCCAGCCGACGGCAAAAAATCGCCGCGGCTGAGCTTCGCGATTAGCTGCAACACCACCAACTCAGAGTAAACAAGGTAAAATCGACAAAAAGAGCTTAAATAGAGGTAATAATATTGCATCAACATTTACTAATTGAACCAAAATACGATATTGTCAGTCTGCAGAGTGCATTTCTACGCAGCAAGCCTATGCAAGTACGCAAGACCTTGGGGCAATTCTTCACTGGGTCAATTGTGTCTGACTACATGGCTTCATTGGTCAGCAAGCCAAAATGTAAGGCTGCTCGCATTTTAGATGCTGGTGCGGGGACCGGCATTTTAACCGCTTCCACCGCGCTACAGTGTTTAGACTTTGGCTGTAAAACCGTTCATGCTGTCCTTTATGAACTCGACAGTGAAGCCGTGCCGAGCCTTGAACAAACGCTAAAGATCGTTAAGAACACCTTCAGTCAGCAACGTGGAACATTCAGCTTTGAAATACGCTGTGAAGATTTCGTACTTAATAGACCTGATAAAGACAAAAATATTCAGGATTTTGATGTTTCCGTTATCAATCCGCCGTATTTCAAATATAGCGTAAAAGATTCACCCTATGCTAAAGCGGCTGCTGACCTGTACCGCGGTGACCCAAACATTTACGCTTCTTTCATGGCTGTTGTAATGGCTTGTATGAAAGAAGATGGACAAATGGTAACCATTACACCCCGTAGCTTTACAAATGGTCTGTATTTTAAGGGGTTTCGTTCGTACCTATTGACTCAATCCGCTTTAGACCTGATACACATCTTCAAGCACAGGGACAAGGTGTTTAAGAATGATGATTCAGCGGTACTTCAAGAAAATATTATTTGCCGGTTCATCAAAGGGAAGAATCAAGAAGCGGTAACCGTTTGTTCAAGTGACTGTGACGCAAGCATTAACAACACTGACAAAGAACAATACCCGCTTGAATTAATTATTGACTCGTCGAATGATCAACGTATCATCCGCATTCCCGAATCAGGCTATGATGCCAATATTTTACGACAAGCTGAAACCTTCCCAACCACCTTTGAAGGTGCTGGCTACTTCATTTCAACTGGTCGTGTAGTTGAATATAGAACGCGCAAGTACATCACAGAAGGCACTAAAGCCCCAAAGTCAGTGCCGCTTTATCGTCCACACAATGTTACACCTTTAAAAGCCACATGGACTGGCGACCATAAAAAGGAAGTGTCCTTCATGCTGAACGATGGACATGAAAAGCACACAATGGAAAACGGCACCTTTGTATTATTGAAACGCTTTTCTTCCAAAGATGAAAAACGCCGTTTGGTTTCAGGGGTTCACCTTGAAAGTGCCCATGATTGTGAATTTATTGGTTTTGGAAACAAAATAAACTATATCGGTGTAACAGGCGGGAAACTAACAAAAACTGAAGCATACGGGCTTGCTGCGGTCTTCAATTCTTCATTCATGGATAAATATTTCAGATGTATTTCAGGTAACACCCAAGTTAATGCAACTGAAATCAGGGTTATGAAGTTTCCAACCTGTGAACAGGTGAAAGAAATCGGAAAGCAAGCACAAAAGTTAAAGACGATTGAAACAAATGAAATTGATTTGATCGTCAATCCGGTGCTTGGGGTAATGGACAATATCTAATAGGGGTAATGCTTGGAATTCACAGCACAACAACAAGAAAAACTTGAACAGGCTAAAGTGCTTCTGGCCGCATTGGGATTACCAAAGGCGCAATGTAATAACCGCTCAGGGTGGGTATTTCTGGCACTTGCAAATATAAAGCCTTCCGACAACTGGAACAGAGCAACCGCACCCCTATTGCCCACAGTGAACATTATGGAATTTATCCGTAATGAATACGGCATGAACTACAAGCCAAACAGCCGCGAAACTATTCGCCGCCAAACGCTTCACCAATTCGAACAAGCGCGTGTTGTTGACCGCAACCGAGACGACCCCGCACGGCCAACTAACAGCAAAGACAACAACTATTCGTTGAATCAGCCAATATTGGACATTTTGGCGATGTATCCTAATGGCAAATGGAAACAAAAAGTTCAAGTTTACAAAAACGCTGTGACTGAACTGACAGCACAGTATGAACGCCAGCTTGAACTCCAGAAAATTCCCATCACTTTACCTAATGGCGACACTATCAAATTGTCACCCGGCAAACACAACCAACTTCATTCTGACATAGTGCATGAATTCTGTTCTCGCTTCGTTGGGGCTGGTGGTCGCCTTTTGTATATCGGTGATACAGCCAGCAGCCGAAACGAAGGCGGAAAACTGATGTTCTTGGAAGCGGACTATTTGGAGTCATTGGGTGTACCGCCAATGTCACATGGCAAATTACCCGATGTAGTTGTGTACGACGAAGACCGGGAATGGCTGTTCTTAATTGAAGCCGTTACAAGTCATGGTCCCGTATCTCCTCAGCGATGGGTTGAACTTGAAGCAGCCTTCAACGATTGCAAGGTAGGGCTTGTTTACGTTACAGCCTTTCCAGACCGTGCCGAATTCCGAAAAAACGCTGCTGATATTGCATGGGAAACAGAAGTATGGATTGCCGACAATCCTGACCACATGATTCACTTCAATGGTGATCGCTTTTCGGGGCCACATGAAAAAAGCAGCTAACCTTCACAGCTTTCAGTCCATATATTTTTTCCATGGACGTTCGGATATCATCCAGTGATGCGGGAGTTGAGAATCAGTGAGCTGTTTTGAGCGGCTCAGAAACTTCGACAGCTTCCCCTTTTAACTCCCGTCTCAAAGCATTAATTACCTCCATTTCCACAGGAGAATCCACAATAAGCCAGCTTTTTTTACCGGCTATTCGTTTAATGCTTTTAGCTCTTATCCAGGGGGCTATGCAGGACAAAACAGCGCAGGGAAAGTTTTTACTTGTGCGGGAAAGATAAATTTTTACAACATGCCTGTCCCTGTTCACCTTAAGTAAATAAAAAAGAAAAGCACGGCCTTCAATATATAAAGCGATTTCCCCTGGAATCCAGTGCTGCCGCAACATTATACCGGTCACATTATCATCTCCCAGGCTAACCGTTATCCGATTCCCATGTTTTTCCGCAATAACGCCCTCAACCGCTCCGTGAACCAGTTTTTTCCATTTCAGATAAGCTTCATCGAGACGAACCTCATCAATATACCGGACGAATAAATCATGAGTCGTATGCTGAACACTGATTGGCAGCGCATCAAAATCAAACTCAACGGTTATGATATCATCTTCACAGACCATTGCCTGGAATACTTCAGCCTCAGCAACCGGCATATTTTCCGGCACCCGGAAAATAGCCTTTATCAGCCTGCTGTCCATATCATCTATCTCGCATTCCCTAATATTAAAATACTCACAAAAAGCCTGCTGTAAGGCGATTTTCAAAGTATATTCCACCCGGGACTTGTCTAAACCGGCTGCCCGGCCTATTTGTTGAAGTTCTTTTTGCATAAAAATCCCATTTTTTTCCTGAAGCCGAAAATTTGACGGCCTTTCTATTATATATAATAGAAAGACACGAAAAAAATAATCAGGAGGCAATATGTCAAACACAGAACAAACAGAACCGTCCCGATGGGAAATTCTCTCTCGGGAAAGAAACGCCAGGGTGATTTTGTGCAATACAGCCGATACTTATGTTTTGCTGGATATAGCCAAATCTGCTGACAGGGGATTGAAGTCTCTCCGCAGCCGGTTATTAATCAGCCTGCCCCCTGAAGAAGTTATCCCCCTAATTGAAGAATACACAGAGAAGGTATTGGCTCTGCATGAAACGGTGAAAAAAATATGCAAGACAGCCAAAATAAAATACCGAACTCCCAGAGGCATCAATCAGATTCAGGGGAACAACGGCAACGGAAATAATAACGAAGATAATAAAGAAAACAATTCCGTTGACGCATCAGACAACAACACGCTCAATTAGCGTGTGTTACCAGTTTTTACCACAGCATTTTGTTGTGTGTACCTGATTTTTTATTGAAGTCAGACAACGGACCCATAAGAATATCCTTGTGCAGGCCCGATAAAAGATAGATTGCACGGTATTGATTATTTTGTGAGCTTTTCCAGAAAATAATTGCCGGAAAAAGATATTATTTCATGGTTTAAACCATGCAGGCACCCGTGGCTTTCAGTGTAGAAAAGCTAAAATCCAGAAGTGCGTCCGCACTTCCGTTTATCTTAAAAGCCGGAACCCGGCAACAACACCAGCATAAAAAATTAACAAAAATACCAAGTAATAAACAGGGTAATTGCAGCTTGTGAACGATTTGCGCCGCTTTAGCGACAAAAATACCAAATAACAGGCAATCCTGCTTACGAACGATTTGCGCTGATTTTTTTAGTGGAGTTTTGACAGGAACCGGAAAAATTCAAGTTTTTAAATTTTTAATGAAAAAGGAGGTAGTAAAAATGTTGAACAAAGTAATATTAATTGGAAACCTGGGACAAGACCCGGAAACTCGTTATACTCAAGACGGCAGGGCAGTTAGTAATTTTTCTCTTGCCACAAACATGAAATGGAAAAATAAGGAAGGAGATCAACAAGAACAGGTAGAGTGGCATAGAATAGTTATTTTCGGCAACCTTGCCGAAATATGCGAAAAATATTTAAAAAAAGGTAAACTGGTCTACATTGAAGGCCGCATCCAAACACGAAAGTGGCAGGATGATGATGGCAATAACCGCTATACTACCGAGGTTGTCGCTAATCAGATGAAAATGCTGGGCAGTAACGGCAAATCCGAACCAGCAGCGAACGAAATTAAGTCACCGGATATACCGCCGAATGATGATATTCCGTTTTAGAACAAAAAAAACAGACCAGGCAAACCAAGGGAGATTTAAGTCACTGACTTAGCTCCCTTTTTTTATGCTTAAGAAAAGAGGAAAAAATGGATTTAATGCAAATATTGAAAGACGGTCTATCAGATTCGCCGTTCAGTGATAGTTTAGGAGATCGCAGTCAATACATTGGAGCATCAGATGTTGCAGGATGCCCCAGAAAAGCTGTGTTAACCAAACTGGATGCGCCGGAACATGACCTTGGTACTTTAATAAAGTTTGCCAGAGGTCATCTAACCGAACTGATGCTGATAGCCGGATTAAAAAAGCACAGCAAATCGCTTCCAAAATGGAAACACCAATACGAAGCAAAAAGTAAAATGAGAAAACACATCAAGGCGCACCTGGACTTTTTGTTTACAAGCAAAAATGTCCTGGCTGTTTTAGAAGTTAAATCAGTAGACGGCATTCCTGCCGACCCGTATGAAGGTTGGGTACAGCAAGTCCATATGCAAATGGGACTTGTAAAAGAAGAGTACCCGGACAAAGCAGTTAAGGGAGCAATCTTTGCTATTGATCTAAACCAGGGCGAAGCCAGGCTGTTCAACGGGTACCAGTATGACGGACAAATTTACGAGGGTCTGCTTCAAAAAGCAGAGTCTATTTGGAAAACTCTTAATGACCAGGCAAATCCAAACTATGACACCGAAAAAGGCCCTTTATGCGCCTGGTGTCATTATAGGCCGGATTGTCCTGCTTATAAAGCAAATGAGGCAATCCCCGAGATGCCTTTTGAAAAAGAGCTTAATGAATATCGTGGTTTAAAAGAACAAGGGAAGACGCTTGAAGCTGAGATAAAAAAGCTTAAAGCATTTTTAAAAAGCGGTATTAAAAATGCCAATCCTGACGACAAAAAAGTTCGAGTCGGAGAGGAGGAGATCAAAATAGGTATATGGAAGAGAAGCAGCATTAATTCTCAAAAACTTCAAACAGAATATCCTGATGTCTACGAGGACTGTTTAAAAACAGCCTCTTATGAAGTTTTAAGGGTATGAGTTCTGGAGACAATGGAGGTTTATAATGACAGTATTCATAGAAAGAAAAAACAAAAAAACCAACACAATCGAAAAATCGGCCTACGAAACCGTAGCCGAAAGAGTCAGAAAATTCCGGAAAGTTTGTCCCATCCAGGATGGATGGGCATTGCTGACGGAAATCACGTTTCCGTAAAAAGACAATGTGATAGCTCAGGCAACTAGTAAATCGCCTGATGGAAGCTTAGTCGCAACCGGAACCGCAGAAGAAAACCGTTATGCTGGTTTTATAAATAAAACCAGCGCTGTTGAAAATGCAGAAACATCTGCTATAGGCCGATGCTTGTTTACAGCCGGCTTTGGAGGTGGAGAATTTTGCTCGGCTGAAGAATTACAAAACGCTTTAGCCCAACAAAAACAAATCAAAGCGGCTGAATTCAAAATAGTGAACGGGCAGAAAAACAAGCCTAAGCCGCCACAACAACAAACAGAAACAAAAGGAAAAAATAAGCCTAAGTTGCCACAACAGCAAGCAGAAACAAAAGAAAAAAATAAGTCTAAGTTTAAATTCGGGCCTACGATTAGTGGAATTACCTACACAAAAAGGAAAAATCTTATAATCGCTGAAGGAAAAACATTTCAGTCGAAAGGACTGCTTAAATCAAGCGGCTTCAACTGGAATCCCGAAGAAAAAGCCTGGGCAAAGGAGGCATGATGTCTAAGAAAAAATATTATATGGTCAATGTTGTAACCAAAGAAATTAGAGCATTTCGGAATTTTACGAAACTATGGGATTCATACACCAAACAACCGGATAAAAGAAATATCCTGGCTGTAAAGGGAAAGGAAATAAACACAATCCTGCCTTTTTCTATAACAGGGAAAGTTTCAAAGGAGGCTATTTATGGATAAATTAGCCAATTTTACACGGCATTATCCACGCTCCGGAGAAGTAAACTATTGGAAAAAAAAAGGGTTCAGCGTTGATGCAACGCCCAGAATTCCAACATTCGACTTAACCTGGCAAGAACGGGATATTGTTAAATCAATTGAAAATGAAATATGTAAAGTACAAAATCAGGGTTACAAGGGCATTATAATCGGCGGCTTAACCAACGTTATGGTTTATGCCTGGTATATTGCTCAGAGCTACGGTCTGGATGTTTTGCATACCAGAGGTCGCAGCACAGGCAGCGGGTATAAAATAATCACCCACACACGGTTGCTCAATGCTTCATCCTTGTATTTTGAATATATTAACAAAAAATAAATAAAATCCCAGCAAAGGGAGGTTTTCTTCCCTGCCGGGTGGATACCTCCCTTTAAAAAACACAGGAGGTGTTCAAATGCTGCAAAATCAAGAAATATTAAACATTGCCCCATCCATCGGAGCATTACATCCACACGAAGAAGTTTCTGATAAATACACATTTATTCCAACTATTGAAGTCGTAGATATTTTGCGTAAAGAGGGCTGGATGCCGACAAGAGTTACGGAAGCCGGTTTTAGAAAACCTGACAACAAAGGTTTTCAAAAGCACATGATCAGGTTTCAACATCCGGATCTAATCCTGAAAAACGAAGCAATAGAAGCTATTCTGATCAACTCTCACAATCGTAGCTGCGCTTATAAGCTAATGACAGGCGTTTACCGGTTCATCTGCATGAACGGCATGATATTGGGCGATACTTTTGACAGTATCAGTATCAAACACATCAACTTCGATCAGCAGGACGTGATTGAAGCCTCATACAAAGTGCTTGAAACAGCTCCGGTCGTGGCCAAATCTCTCGAAGAGATGAAAGCAACACACCTGCAGGAGGCTGAACGGGAGGCATATGCAAAAAGTGCATTGCAGCTTGTTTATGATGAAGAAGAAGCCCCTATTGACACCTGGCAGCTTCTTTTATCACGCAGAACACAAGATTGTGAATCTGACCTTTGGACAACCTTTAATACTGTTCAGGAAAATATCATTAAAGGCGGTTTGAGGGGTCGTAATAGAAAAACAGGCAAAAGAATCAAAACCAGGCCGGTGAAAGCTATAGATCGTAATGTAAAGCTAAATCGGGCGTTATGGACTTTGACCGAAGAAATGAAGAAATTAAAACGGAAATAATCATGTTTACTGATCAGAGAAAAGCTGAACTGAATACCATCAAACGGCTGGATATGACAGCTTTAGTAGAATCCGCAGGGATTCAGGTTAAAAACGGTCATTTCAAGGCAGTCTGGAGAGATGATCGGAGACCGAGCGTTTCTATTCTACAAGCCGATGATGGAGTCTGGGTATGGAAAGATCATGGTGCTAATGAAAAAGGAACCAATATTGATCTTTTTATGAAGCTTTATAGCCTCTCTTATGTGCAGGCCGTTAAAGCACTAAGAAGGCAAAACTTGAGAAAGCAAACTTTTTCTTTTCCGGTTGTCGAAACCAGGTCTGGTTATATGGCAAAAAAAAAGAAAAAATCTGATTGGAAAATCCTCGATGAATACGATTTGAATGTAAAAACATTGCAGCTTTTTAAATCGTATAGAGGATTAAAGTCAAAATATGTAAAAAATGTCGGAATTAAACAGCTTTTGCTACTTTTGGGCGACAAGAAGTTTTCACTTTGCGGGCATCAAAATATGTCCGGCACATGGGAGCTTTATAATGTTCAGGGCGGCTTCAAATCGTCAACAGGAAAGGATATCACCTATATATCACGCGGTAAAGATACGTTGGTTATAGCTGAATCTCTGATTGACTCAATTTCCTGCGAACAGATTAAAGAGGAATTTTTTGATCTGCTTGTGTTGAACTCGGTTGAAATGATAAATAGGGCTGTAGATTTTTTAAGTGATTTAAAAAGTTACAGTAAAATCGTCATCGCAACTGATAACGACAAGGCAGGGAAAAAAGCTGCGAATATGCTGCTTCCGGCCTGTAAAACCAGGGCTGAAAGGGTTGTAAGTTTTTCTTATAACCAAAATAAAGACCCTAATGATTATTTAAAAGGAAAAAAATGAAAAAAGAGATAGATATGAAGTTAAAAGAAAAATGTGAGCGGTGTGGGGGAAAAGCGGTTGATATTATAGCTTGCCGTTTTTGGTGTAAAAAATTTCATTCACTATGCCCTGCGTGCCTTGATTTATATCAATTCACGTATGCAGGAGAAAGTGGAAGTTGCTTTTTGACAGACACTTAATAAAAAAAATTAGCAATAAAAAAAGGGAGATTTAAGCCAGCCGGCTTGCTCCCTTTTTTTATGCAACAAAACCCCAGCAAAGGGAGGTTTTCTCCCCCACTGGGTAGATGCCTCCCTTTATTAAATTAAGGAGGCAATAAAATGAAAAGCTGCAATGTTTATCGCATTAAAATGATTAGAGAAAAAAGCATTAAATACCAATCAAGTGTTTCAATGTCGAAGCAAGCTGCTGAAATTATAAGAAAAACTATAACAGAATGCGGTCAAAGCGATAGGGAACAAATGATTGTGTTGATGCTTGATGTTAAAAACCGAATCATAGGCACCAATATAGTATCTGTCGGTTC
>JASFBJ010000126.1 GCA_030149585.1 Desulfobacterales bacterium
TCCAGTTTAAATGAAATCTGATCATCTTTAAATCCATGGTTAAGGCATTCCTTTTTGGCATCCTCAAGGGCTTTACGCCCCCCGGCTTCATACTGGGTTTTTTGTTTGGCTTGCAGTTTCTTTCCCATTGCGTCATCCCAGGATATGGCCGCCCTCGGGTGTGAATAGTACAGGGTAATGTGCATCTTTTTTTTGTTTGTAAAGAAATTCCCCACAAACTTTACGCCGAATAATGCACTGCTTTGTTCGCTGACCGTTACCAAAAGATGTTTATCCATTAAACTTTTCTCCTGTATGTGATCTGTTTAAATAAAAATAGATACACTTTTAAGCCATTTTTGCCAAAATTGAATATTATCGGGGTATTGATCCGCATGCAAGAAAAATGTATATTTTCACAGTGAATCAGGAAGGCGAGGCTCTGTCCAAAAGGTTAGTACAAAAGCTAATGGCAAAATAAAGCAGGAGCTTTAATATACTTATTATATGTATTGACATGCTGCAAAGATAAATATAGTAAAAAATTATGTCTTAATATGTGAGACCCTTTTGGAAGATGTTCAGGTTTTATTCAGGTTCTTTTTATTCAAGTTCCAGGAGTATTAATTTTTTTTACTAACCATATCGTAAAACCCCCAAGTATTACACTAAAAAGGTGTTAAATTATGTATCTTAAAGATGTAATGAGTAAAAATGTAATTTCAATAACAAGAGAAACAACTCTTAAGGGTGCACACCATATAATGTCTTTTCACGGTATAAGACATCTGCCGGTTATTGATAAAGGGAAAGTTGTAGGATTATTGTCGGAAGCAGACTGCCGGCAGATAATAGACGAAATAGCATCTGATCCTCAAGCCCACAGAGTGTGGAAAACCTCAGCCGCTGAATTTATGACAAAAGATTATATTTCTGCACCTCAAGATGCTTTTCTAAGAAGGGTTGCCGTAAAGCTGATAAATAATGAAAAATCAGCTGTTCTGGTTTTTGAAGATGATGATCTTGTCGGTATTGCCACAATTAAGGATATGTTTAATCTTATAATTAATATTATGGAATTTGATGAACCAGGTGTCAGAATTCAGATAAAAAATGCAAAAAAAGATCTGATAAATGTCTTTAAAATTCTGATAGATCAAAAAGAAGAAATAAAATCATTTTATTATGTACCATATACGGACGGCACCAAAGCAGCACATATTAGACTGGGTGAAACAAATACTGAAGAGATTAAAAAATTATTTAAAAAAGAGGACGTAACTATCAGAATTGAGGAATAGCAGGGCAGAATTGAGGAATAGCAGGGGCGGTTTCTAAACTCGCCCCTGCCCAATTTTGCAGAGTATTTTATTTTTGGCTGAAAACAGCCAGGGTCTCTAAATGTTGCCGAAGGGTTATTCTTCGGCCATTTTTTTCAGCTTTGCATAACGGGCCATGAATTCATCCTCCAGCCTTGCGTGCAACTTTTTGGCCTCTTCAGGAAAAGTCTTTTGCAGCGAAGCATAGCGAACCTCTCCAGCCAGAAAATCCTGTAAGGTTCCATCCGGTTTTTTTGAATCCAGGACAAAAGGATTTTTCCCATCAGCAGTCAGTTGGGGATTATATCGGTACAGAGGCCAGTAACCGGATAATACAGCCAGTTTGGCTTCCTCCTGGGATTTTCCCATCCCTTTTTTAATGCCGTGATTAATACAGGGAGAATAGGCCATGATTAAAGATGGGCCATTATAGCTTTCTGCTTCAGAAAAAGCCTTTATAAGCTGCTGCTTATTGGCTCCCATCGACACATTGGCTACGTATGCATAGCCATAGGTCATGGCCATGGCGCCCAGATCTTTTTTAGCGGTCTTTTTCCCTGAAGCGGCAAATTTTGCGACTGATCCTGTAGGCGTTGCTTTGGAAGCTTGTCCGCCGGTATTGGAGTATACTTCTGTATCAAAAACAAGAATATTAATATCTTCACCAGTGGCTAATATATGATCAATACCCCCAAATGAAATATCGTAAGCAGACCCGTCTCCCAAAAAAATCCAGTAGGATTTTTTAGTGAATAATTTTTTTAGCGTTAAAATTTCAGACAAAAGAGGATCTGCCGAATATTGAGGCAGCAAAGATTTTAACTGATCCCCGTATTTTCGGGAGCCTCTTGCATCCAGTCTGTTTTCAAGCCAGCCGCTAAGGGCTTTTTTAAGCGTTGAATCAAGGCCCTCAATTATTAATGCCTGTTCTATTATTTTTATAAGCCGCCGACGTTGCTGGAATTCGCCTAAAAACATGCCATAGGTAAATTCAGCAGGGTCTTCAAAGAGCGAGTTGCCCCAGGTAGGGCCAAAACCGTCGCTATTCACACAATAGGGAATAGCCGGAGCTGAACCACCCCAGATGGAAGTGCAGCCGGTGGCATTTCCAATCACCATTCTTTCTCCAAACAGCTGGGTTAATAATTTGGCATAAGGTGTTTCGCCGCAGCCGGCGCAGGCTCCGGAGAACTCCAGGAGCGGCTGGCAGAACTGGCTTCCTTTGACCGAGTTTCTTTTTAGCAGGTTATCCCGGATGGGCAGGCTAAGACTATACTTATGGTTGGGAATTTCGGCTGCTGTCTGAGTAACCAGAGGTTTCATAACCAGGGCGCTTTTTTTAGCCGGGCAGATATCCGCACAGTTTCCACAACCCAGGCAATCCAGGGTATTGACCTGAATTCTGAAAGAAAATCCTTTTAACTCTTTACCCGTGGCCTTTTTAACCGCAAATCCCCGGGGTGCGGAAGAAACCTCTTTTTCGCTAAGTAATACCGGACGAATAGCTGCATGAGGACAAACCATGGCGCACTGGTTGCATTGAATGCAATTATCCATAATCCACTCCGGCACCATAATGGCAACGCCCCGTTTTTCATATTTTGAGGTGTCCACAGGAAAAATTCCATCGGGCTGAAAAGCACTGACCGGCAGCTTGTCTCCCTGCTGGGCCAGAATCGGTTGCATTATATCTTTAACAAAGGCCGGCTCATCTTTTTCAGTTGCCGGTTCTAAAGCAGCTATGTCCCAGGAGGCTGGATAATCGATCTCAGTTAGATTTTCAAGGGTTTTATCAACGGCGTTTTGGTTCATCTTAACGATGTTTTCACCTTTTTTACCAAACATCTTTTGAATTTGATCTTTTAAATAGGAGATTGCTTCTTCAACAGGGATCACATTGGCTGCCTTGAAAAAAGCAGTTTGCATGATCATGTTGATGCGGCCTCCCAGGCCAACCTCTCCGGCAATTTTAACAGCATCAATATTATAAAATTTCAGCTTTTTTTGAGCAATTTTCCTGCGCATGGCAGCCGGAAGCCTGGTTTCCATATCCGCCAGAGTCCAGTCGGAATTAAGCATGAAGATTCCACCATCCTTTATCCCTTCAAGCACATCGTAAGCATCTACATAGCTGGCTTTATGACAGGCAATATAATCTGCCGCATCAATAAGATAGGTGGATTGAATCGGCTTATTGCCAAATCGCAGATGAGAGATGGTTATGCCGCCGGATTTTTTAGAATCATAGGCAAAATAAGCCTGGGCATACATGGGGGTGTTATCCCCGATGATCTTAATGGCTGTTTTGTTGGCGCCAACCGTACCATCAGCCCCAAGTCCCCAGAATTTACACTGTACGTTTCCGACAGGAGCCACATCAAGGCCCTCTTCCACTTCCAGAGAGGTGTATGTCAGATCATCGACAATTCCCACGGTAAAGTGATTTTTGGGGCCGGTTGAATTCATGTTGTCAAAGACAGCCTTGACCATGGATGGATTAAACTCTTTGGAGCCCAGACCGTAACGGCCACTGATAATTCGCGGCATTTCACCCTGTTCTATAAATGCAGTACAAATATCCTGGTAAAGCGGATCACCTATGGCTCCTGGTTCTTTGGTGCGATCCAGCACGGTTATCCGGTCTGCAGTGGCCGGGATTGCCGCCAGCAGGTGACTGGCTGAAAAAGGACGATAAAGCCGAACCTTTACCAGCCCTACACGTTGACCTTTTGCATTCAAATATGAAACAACCTCTTCAATGGTTTCACATGAAGAGCCCATTGCAATAATAATCCGGTCAGCTTCGGGATCACCCACATAATCAAACAGATTATATTTGCGCCCGGTTAACCGGCTAACTTTTTTCATATAATCTTCAACAATATCGGGAACTTTCAGATAATAAAGATTGGCAGCTTCACGCCCCTGGAAATAAATATCAGGATTTTGAGCTGTTCCGCGTATTTCCGGGGTTTCAGGATTTACTCCGCGTGCCCTAAAGGCGGCCACCTTTTCCATATTTACCAGGCCGGCCATATCCTCATAATCGATCATCTCTATTTTTTGGATTTCATGAGAGGTTCTGAAACCATCAAAAAAGTGGATAAAGGGAATGCTGGATTCAATGGCGGCCAGATGGGTTATAAGACCCAAATCCATAACCTCTTGAACAGAGGCCGACGCTATCTGGGCAAAACCGGTTTGGCGCACGGCCATCACATCCTGGTGATCACCGAAAATTGAGAGAGCGTGACCGGCCACGGCCCGGGCTGTAACATGCAAAACAGCCGGCAAAATTTCTCCTGACATTTTATACATATTGGGAATCATAAGCAACAGACCCTGGGAGGCGGTAAAAGATGTGGTCAGGGCTCCGGCAGCCAGTGAGCCATGCACGGCCGCTGCAGCTCCTGCTTCAGACTGAAGCTGTCGGATAGTCATGGTTTGGCCGAAGATGTTTTTAAGGCCGTTGGCAGCCCACTCATCGGCAATTTCGCCAATGGGGGATGAAGGGGTTATTGGATAAATTGCGGCAACATCACTCATAGCATAAGCCACATGGGCTGCTGCAGTATTACCGTCGATGGTTTTCATGGTTTTTGCCATTTTAGCAACTCCTTTAAATTACAAGTAATTAATGAATATAGCTCCATAGAAATCCAAAAAATAAGCAAAGCCTATGAAGACGAAATTAAATATTTATATGAGATTATAGAGATATTCACCATAATCGGTTTTTTTCAGACAGCCTTTAGCAATTTTTTTTAAGAAAGCTGCCAAGCTAAAAATATTCTTGCCTACCAAGAAACTCTTTCGATCAATCGCAAGTTTCTTATAGGGAAAAATGGCGCCGCGAAATATAAAGCTCGTTCCCATGCTCCAGCGTAGGAACCCTATGTGGTATGTATTCCTGCGCTGGAGCATGGGAACGAGAAATATTAAACAGCAATTTTATATATCAATTTCATAAAAGGCAATTAATTAATCACCTAAAATTAAATTTAGTTGGTAAATAATCCGCACAGCATCTAAAATATTCTTATTGCAGGGTTCGTCCCCTTTAGCTCAACTGAATTATATTTTTAAATTATTGACAATTTCATTTTTCTGTGTATATTATCATAATAAATATTAGCCAACTACTTGATTTGCTAATTTTTTACTATAAAATAACTTTAAGGAAATATAATTATGGGAATTCAAGAAAGAAAAGAGCGGGAAAAAGAAAGACGGCGTCAACAGATTATTGTTGCTGCTAAAAAAGTTTTTTCAGATAAGGGGTTTAACAAGGCAACCATGGAGGATATTGCCACTGAAGCTGAACTGAGCCCCGGAACCTTATATCTTTATTTTAAAAATAAAGAAGAGTTATACGCCTCCCTGTCATTGAGAATCCTGCAATATTTAAATTTGCGTCTGGCCCATGTAAACAAAGACGCTGACCTGCCCCCGGATAAAAAAATAGACGGATTATTGGAGGCTATGCATGATGTTTATGATTTTGACCCAATGATTATTATTAATATGTTTCATCTTCAATCCAGTGAAACATTAAGAAATCTGTCTCCAGAGGTTATGGATGAAATCAAAGAGCTGGCCGGCAGTTCAATAGCCGCTATTGCCAAGATATTTGCATGCGGCATTAAGCAGGGCGCGTATATTGATCAACATCCAACAGCCCTGGCGGATATTTTCTGGTCCCTTTTTTCAGGAGTAATTCTTTGGGAAACCAGTAAAAATGTTATTGATAAGAAAAAAGATTATCTGAAGAAAACTATGGATCTGGCTTTTAAAATATTTATTAACGGTATAAGCAAATGACCTTTAATATTGTTCGAAAAATTGATGATCAGGTTAAAATTAAGCATGTTTTAATCAGTGTTTCCGATAAAAAAAATCTTGATCTTCTGGTACCGGGTTTGATGGAAATTAACCCTGGAATTAAGATTTTTTCAACCGGGGGAACTTTTAACCATTTGAAAAAAATTCTTGGGCCAGGCTTTCAGTCCAGCTTAATTCAGGTTGCAGACTATACCGGCCAGCCGGAAACCCAGGGGGGCCTGGTAAAAACCCTGGATTTTAAAATTTATCTTGGTTTGCTTACGGAAACATATAATGAAGAACATCAAAATGACCTGCAAAGGACTAAGAGTGTGCCTATTGACATGGTTATTATAAATCTCTATCCATTTGAAAAAACCATCGCCGACCCGGCAGTTACACTTGAAACAGCTCGCGGAAATATTGATATTGGCGGTCCCTGTATGATCAGGGCGGCTGCCAAAAATTTTATCAGGACAGCATCTGTAACTAATCCGGATGATTATGCGATGATATTATCGCATCTGACCAAAACCAGTGGTAAGACTTCTTTGGAATTGAGATTTCAGCTGGCCAAAAAAGCTTTTGAGCATACAGCTACTTACGATCGAATAATTGCTGACTTTCTGGCCGACAAAACATATGACGAGACTTCAGAGATTTATTTTTAAGATATTATAGCTATTTGATTTAAATGCTAAAAAAAACCCGCGATTTTTTTAAAAATCGCGGGTTTTTGCGTTTGGCAAATTTATTTTTTATCTTCTTTTACCTCTTCAAAATCAGCGTCTACAATATCGTCATCAGCACCGGCTGACGGACCCGAATTATCCGGCCCCGGCCCGGAAGAAGCCCCTGAACCTGGATCAGCGCCCGGCTGTTGAGCTTGAGCTGTCTGTTGATACATTGCTTCAGCCAGTTTATGGGAAGCCTGTGTTAATTCCTCACTCAACCTTTTGATTTCATTAACATCATCCGCTTCAATGGCCTTTTTTAATGGGCCAACTATTGCCTCTATTTTAGATTTAGTTTCACTGTCTACTTTATCACCAAGATCTTTGATTGATTTTTCAGTTGTATATATCAAAGAATCCGCATGGTTTCTAGCTTCCACAATCTCTTTTTTTGTTTTATCTTCATCTGCATGCAATTCAGCATCCTTTATCAGCTTATCAATATCTTCTTTTGATAAACCGCTGGAGGCTGTTATCTGAATAGACTGTTCCTTGCCTGTAGCCTGATCCTTAGCTGAAACATTTACAATTCCATTGGCGTCAATATCAAAAGTCACTTCAATCTGGGGAACACCCCTGGGGGCTGGTGGAATACCAACAAGCTCAAAACGGCCCAGGGTTTTATTCCCTGTTGCCATTTCACGTTCGCCCTGGAGAACATGAATCGAAACAGCTGGTTGACTATCAGCAGCAGTGGAAAAAGTCTGGCTTTTTTTAGTAGGAATAGTTGTATTTTTCTCAATAAGCCTTGTCATCACACCGCCCAAAGTTTCAATACCAAGGGAAAGAGGTGTAACATCCAAAAGCAGTACATCCTTGACATCTCCTTTTAAAACCCCTCCCTGGATTGCAGCTCCCAAAGCAACAACCTCATCTGGATTAACCCCTTTATGAGGATCCTTATTAAAAATATTTTTCACTCGTTGCTGCACAGCGGGCATGCGCGTCATACCGCCAACCAGGACTACCTCATCTATATCATTAGCTGTCAATCCAGCATCTTTCAAAGCTGTTCGACAGGGCTGTTCCAGCTTGTCAAGCAAATTACCTATGAGGCTTTCCAGTTTTGCCCTGGTAATTTTGATATTAAGATGTTTTGGCCCACTGGCATCAGCAGTGATAAAGGGCAGGTTAACGTCGGTTTCCATGGAAGTTGAAAGTTCCATTTTTGCCTTTTCCGCTGCTTCTTTAAGACGTTGCAGGGCCATTTTGTCATTGCGAATATCAATACCCTGATCTTTGGTGAATTCATCTGCCAGAAAATTAATAATTCGCTGATCAAAATCTTCACCCCCAAGATGGGTATCTCCATTAGTGGCTTTAACTTCAAAGACACCTTCTCCTATTTCAAGAATAGAAACGTCAAAGGTTCCTCCACCAAGATCAAAAACCACTATTTTTTCTTCGGTCTTTTTATCAAGGCCATAAGCCAGCGAGGCAGCGGTAGGCTCGTTAATAATGCGAAGTACATTGAGCCCTGCGATCTTGCCGGCATCCTTGGTGGCCTGCCGCTGACTGTCATTAAAATAAGCCGGAACAGTCACCACCGCATCGGTCACTGTTTCACCAAGATACTCCTCTGCTGTTTTTTTAATATTAGCCAGAATAAAAGAGGATATTTCCGCGGGGCTGTTTAACTTGCCCTGCAAATCAATCCTGAGATCACCATTCTTGGCCTGCTTAATTTTATAGGGAAGAATTTTCATGTCTTCCTGAACTTCCGGAGATTCAAATTTTCGTCCGATTAAGCGCTTAACTCCGAAAATAGTGTTTTCCGGGTTGGTGATTGCCTGTCTCTTGGCTATTTGACCTGTCAGTCTTTCGCCACTATCTGATATAGCTACAATTGAAGGGGTTGTCCGGCCGCCTTCTGGATTGGTGATCACCTTTGCTTCGCCACTTTCCATTATAGCCACGCAAGAATTGGTGGTTCCAAGATCAATTCCAATTATATGTCCCATTTGTCTTCCTCCTTCACTTATAGAATAATATTTATTTTTTATGACTGGTTTTATTTTTCTCTTTTGCTTTTGAAACAACAACCATAGCAGGTCTCAATAATCGTTCATGAATCAGATATCCTTTCTGGAATTCCTTTATCACTGTATTTGGCGGTTGATCATCAGCCTCTTCTTGAGCCATGGCCTGGTGAAAACCAGGATCAAATTGTTCTCCTATGGCGTTTATCTGTTCCACTTTAAATCGTTTAAAGATTTTGAGAATCTCCTGAAGGGTTAAATCAACACCTGCAAATAGGTCCTTTGACTGAAGCTCTTTATTGCAGGATGAGTTTACAGCCCTTTCCAGGTTATCAACTACTGCCAGAAGTTCTTTAATTAAGGCTTCATTGGCATATTTGCGAAATTCATTAATTTCTCTTAAAGAACGTTTTTTATAATTATCGAATTCCGCTGAAACCCGCAAAAAACGATCATAATTATTTTGAGCCTCCTCCTGGGCAGCCGACAGTTTCTTCTCTATGTCTTTAAATGAACTTTTTTTAGATGGTTTTGTCTGACTGCCGGTTTCATTTTCAATATCATGCAGGTTTTCAGTTAACTCATCATTTTCAGCTTTTTTTGCTGTATCATTTATATCCGACATGTCGGTATTTCTTCTCCTTCTTAATTATTCAAATAAATTTCGTTGCAAAATAAGGATTATAAGCCGATAGCGATATCTTTCCGGTAGTAATCCCTGCGCAAAAATACAAAAATATTATTAAGTTTAAACTTTAGTAGCGTCTGATTTTCCTAAAAAACTTATATTTTAAACGATATTGGTCAATCAAGTGATAAAAAAATAATACTGTATAAAATAATGTCAAGGAGAGGAAAGAACGTAAATTAAATGTAAAATGAAATAGTAAGGAGATCTGATTTAATATTTGACAAAAGATTAACAAAAATAAGGGGTGTTTGGTTGTGCACCCCCTGTCGAGAATTACACCGAATTTTCAGTCGCATACATGATCGGGATCGATCCACGACACAGACTAAATTACTTATCGCTGCTTCCTTCCGGATCTGACGAGGTTCGTAATCGTCTGTTGCGTGGCGACCGATCAGAGCGCCTGAAAAAACAGGAAAAACCCTTTAGGGGGAATTCAGCCCCGCATAAGCGGATTTCGGGAAAAGGGCACCGCTAACTCCCCG
>JASFBJ010000010.1 GCA_030149585.1 Desulfobacterales bacterium
CAGGCTCCTGCACTATAGATTATCACATAATAAATTTCACAAGGCCAGAGAAAGGTAATAGTATATCTCCGACCGATAACGCAGCGAAATTATTTATGTGACGATCTATATCAATCTATTCGGGCTATAAGCATCTTTATTCTATCATTCATGGCATGTGTGCTGTCTACTTTTTCACACCCCTGTAATATTTCATTAAAAAGAAGTATCTTATCCAGGTTGGTAAAATTATCAGTTAAATGAGAATCAGCGCTATCAATAATGTTTTCCATAAAATCAAAAAAAGCTCTTTCCACTTCCCAGTTGTCGGCATTTATAACTATATCGCAGGCTTTGCTGATTTTATGTTTACCAAGGGCATTATCAAGGTTCACTATCTGTATTTGTGTTTTATTATTTTCCAGAGTTGCCTGGGCAAATTCATTTTCAGGATCAAACCTTAAAGCTTTTTTAACCAGTCCATTAAAAGCCTTTAAACTTAATTTATCCAAATTATATAAATCAATAGCTCTGGTTGTCATTACAAAGGAAAATGCCTTATTTATTAATTTAGAAGGCCTTGAATTATGAATAACCCCTAAAATCTCTTCATATTTGCAAATATCTTCGGTTTTTTCAGATTCCATTGCCATGCGGGCAAACTTTTTTTCATAACTCAAAGCCCTGCTGAAAAAATTACCGGCTGTTTTAAAATAACGCCCCAAACGGCTCGCTCCATTTTCAAAAAGAAACATTCCATATTCAAATTCAACCTTATTTATGCCAAAAGTAATGAACTCATTATTATCTGAATTATTTTTCAACAGAGCTATTTCCTGAAAAGCTTTTTCGTATTCTCCGGATTTTGCAAGATAAAGAGCTTGAATGGCCGGGGTAAAATAACTTCCGGTTTCAAGCCATTTTTCTGAATCAACAAAACTGTCTTCATGGGCATTCAGCCATTTAAGAACTTCTTGTGATTTGGAAACCCTTGCAGCGTAAAGAGGAGTGCAAACATTTTCAACGCCCTCTCCGAGATTTTCCGCAAGGCATTTGAGCTCGGTGATAATTTTTTTTTCCAGATCCCACCAGGCCAGGGCTCTTTGACTTTCCTTTGAAGAAAGAGCGGAATCCTTTTTTTTTATTTTCTGCTCAGCCTTTTTAAGCAGCTCTTTACGGATAACCTCACTTTCTTTTAAATCATTTTTAAAATTATTATGATTATAAACCGAGTTGATCCAGTACATGGGAAAATCATTTTGGCTGAACCCTGATTTTTCGTAAAGATGATAACCAACCTTGGCCCCAATAGTTATCATTTCAGGTTTAATCAGCTGAAATCGACTATCTGGATTTTCATTAAAAATAATATTCGCAACAGACTCAAAATCTTTCTTATCCCATAATTTTTCGATAAATTTTAATCTGGCGTATTCCAGTAGATCTTTTAGCCATGGCTCGGCGTCGCAGCCCGGAAAATTTATAATATACAGGGCTTGTTCATAAATCCTGCCGATATCCTGATTATTTTTATACTGCTCAAGAATATCCAATATCAACTGGGTCGCGATAATTTTTTTTTGCTCGGTAAGACCCTGGTAATGATTTATAAGCTTATCCCACATTTTCAAGCATTTAAATGAGTTGCCTTCTTTTGCCAGGGCAAAACCATAATAATAAAAATCCCTGTCAAGGTTTATAGATATGGTCTGGTAGGCGGCAATAGCGTCTTTATATTTTTTTGCCTTGACAAAGCACTCTGCCATTTTATTGCAAAATTTATTATTGCCTTTATCACCTGCTGATTGGCCATAGAGCTGGGCGGCTTTTAGATATTCACCTTTTTTTTCCGCGCTTTGGGCAGCATTTTGCGCTGTATTGGACTGGTCCCGGCTTTCCAGTTCATCTATTTTTTCAGCCAGCCAGTTTTCACCTGTAATTTTATAGGCTTTCCTGAAAAAATCAAGCGCCGGTTTGATCTTCTTTTTTTTAAGATTCTTTCTGGCGCGCTTAATCATATCTTTTGCTGAAAGCTTTTCCAACTCCTTCTTGCAGACAGCTATTTTATCACCAATATCTTCTCTTCCGGATAATTTTACCACTTTTTGGTATTGTTGTAAGGCAGGCTGAAAATTGCATTTTTCATAAAATTTATCAGCTTTTGCCAGAACCAAATCAATATCTACAACTTTTTTCATATTATCTTATTTTTTTATTAAAGTTTAATTTTAAGCCTTGTGCCGGGCTGTATTTTAACATCGGGATTAAGCTTTGCAATTAGCCCTGCATTATCTTTTGTCTTATAAAAGCGGATGGCTATTGATTTTTCGGTATCTCCTTTAACAACCGTATAATACCAGTAAATATTGCCGCTTTCTTTTTTTACCACTTTTTTATAAATTTTATCCGCTAATAAAGGATTAACCAAAATTTTTATACTGACTCCCCGGCCGATTTTATATAATGAGAGAGATTGATTATGTTCCAGTAATACAGGAAAAAAGAATCCCCGGCCGTAATATTTTTTAGCAATATCCCATAGAGTATCCTGCTTATCAGCCTGATAAATCCAGAATTCAGGCAAGGGAGATATCTCTTTTTCATATTGGTCAGTTGCGGTTTTAATTATATAGTTCTCTGAAATCGCTCTGGTCTGCTTTTCAAATTCTTTCCTGATATCCTCTAATAATTTTTTGTCATTGGATTTGGCTAAAAAAGAGGCATCTTTCTTTTGCTGCAAATTTTGAGTTTGAATAACCAAAAAGCGTTTTACTGAATTATTAATATTTTCCAGCAGCTTTTCCTTTTGGGCAATATCAGCAATGGTTTTTTCCATTACCACTTGACCTTTATAAATTCCGTTAAGCCTGGTTTCCACATTTTTTATCCTGTTAACTTTTAATATGGAAACCAGCAAAATAAGGCAAATAATAATCACTGCAAGTGAAAATAGATGGATTTCATGTTGAAACAGGCGTTTGGATGCGACCGGTTCCGGCTTTATTTGCATCCTGTCCGGGAAAGAATCCAGTATTTTAAAGCAGGTTAAATCCGCATTACACTGGGGGCATTTTTCACTCTGGTTATCAATACCGTTAAATTTGCATACAGGACATGCGTTTGCCATTTTTTATCTTTTTAAATCCGTATGGATCACGCCTGTTTCTTTTCTTATGCTTTGCAGCATCGCATTAGTTTCCGGCATTATTTCAGCGATCAATTCCGTAGCTTTTTTCTCATTATTTTCAGCCAAAGCAAACATAATATCATCAACATATTTATAAAATTTATGACCTTTTGATGGATCTGTCTGCATAGAATAAGTGCCCGCATTTTCAATACTCATCAATAAATTGACAATTCCAAGGTCGTTAAGTATATTAGAAAGTGAGTCATAGGCTTTAACATTTTCTTCATAGGAACCCACATCTTCTGCTTTTTCAATATTTTTAATGCACTGTTCTATTTTACTCTTATTTTTAGGAGGCAAGATTTTGCCATAAGATTCCAGAACATTTTCAGCATAAAAAACAGTTGTTTTACCTTTCTGATTTTCAGCCGCTATTTTTTTTGCCTTTTCGAGTTTTATTACAACTTTTTCATAAATATCCTTATTTATTTCTTCTGTTTCAGGGCTTATAACCTGCTGAATATCTTTTATTGCTGATAAGGCTCGATAGGTAAGATCAATGATTAAGAACTTAGTATAATTTTTCTTATTTGCCTCATTAATCATTTCTTCAAGAGAGACAAATAGTTTTTCATCAGCCTTTCCACGGGAAAGCGTCTTTGACAGTTTAATATCCGGCGCTTCTTTTAAGACAGCTTCAACGCTGATTAAATTATTTTCATCTATATTAAGAGTAATTGTTACATTAAGCTGGTCATTTTTCTGTTTTTGATCCTCTATTTGATTTTTATCTATTCCCAGCCAGAGATCACCTATGGATTCTTCCTGATCATTTACTATGTTAAAAAACTTCATATGAAGCAGTTTCTGGTCTTTATGAATCAGTTTGAACTGTTCGGTGGCAGAACAGGGCAGTGGTGTATTTTTTTCAATAAACAGATGACGATCATTATTTTCAAGGCAGATATAATAATCATGCGCAGCAGAGTACACTATATCCAGCACTCCTTCTTCAATAATGTATTTTTCAAGATCAAATCCACATGAGCTGCATTTTTGATCTGTCTGGGCCGCCATATTGCCGCATTTGGGACATTCAATAGACTCAGCCAGCCGGTGGCTTAAAATTGCAGCCCCTTCTGCTATGGCAAGCATTGGCCTTGGATGAGACAGAACTTTTTCCTTGCCGAATTCATTTTCCATTGCCTTGATAATACAGGGGATTTTTGAGCTTCCGCCTACCAGCAGAACATTATCAATCAGATCCTTTGTGAAATTTATATCTGAAATAATATTTTGGGTCAGTTTTATTATGGAATCAACTATCGGCTTAATCAATTCATCAAAAGTCTCACGGGTCAGGGTCACATCCAGGTCAATACTATCGCCATCCTCATCTTTTAATAAACCTAATACCTCCAAATATGCTTCATCTTCTGTTTCAAGCTGGATTTTGGCCTTTTCCGCGCCGGCTTTTAATTCACCCCAAAAGCGATTTTTTATAAGAGTATCCTGGCCGTCAATAAACCCGCTCATATCGTTAATGTCAAATTCACGGGCTGTTTCTAAAAGGGCATACTCCATAATATAGCGGTCAATATCCTCACCTCCCAGCCACATATCACCGCCTTTACCCTGTTCCAAAAACTGGCCTCCGCTGATTATAAGAACCGATAAATCAAAAGTGCCTCCTCCAAAATCAAATATAAGCACGGTTTTGGCATCTTCGTCCTTAATATTCTCAACACCAAAAGAGATTGCAGCAGCAGTTGGTTCTGAAACCAGTCTTCTTATTTTAAGCCCTGCCAGAAGTGCAGCGGTTCGGGTTGCGTGCTTTTGCTTATCATTAAAATAGGCAGGAACCGTTATTACTGCATATTCAACTTTATCATTAAGTACTTTTTCTGCGTCCGTTCTGATCTTATCGAGAATTTTTGATGAAATTTCTTCAGGAGAGTATTCCTTACCCTCAATTATAACAGCCACACTGTTTATCGTACCTGCTGAATGGGGCTGCACAACATAGGAAAGTCGTTTTGCGGCAAGAAGTTTCTGAAGTTCACTATTTTGAAAACTTCTGCCCATCAATCGCTTAATTGCCGTTATGGTGTTTTCAGGATTCTGTTTTTGCCACTCCAGAGCATCTTTTCCAACAATAAATACCGGCCTGGCAAAAGGTACTTTTCTTTTTTTTGTGGTTACGCATGAGGGGGTTAAAAAATCACCCTCATGATTTTTTAATATTTCCGTATCAACCATTTTAATTGCTGCAACAGAATTAGTTGTTCCCAGATCGATTCCAATTGATTTTGACATTAGTAAGAACACCTTTCCAAAAAATATTTTAATTTATTAATAAAAATCCTATAATTTTTCCAATTCATATGAACGACTGCCGATTCCCAGATTTTCGGCATATTCAAGCTGTAGTGACCAGTCAACCCTGGGATAAATGCCTTTAAATTTATCCTCTCCAGGCCCCTGATTATATTTTAAACATGATCCAGCCAGGGCAGGCTCTTTATTCACCAGATCCACCGAGGCCTGATCAATGGCTACAGGATCGGTTGAGGCCAGCACTCCAATATCCCGCACAATTGGAGCATCATTTAAAGGCATACAGTCACAAGCTGGGGAAACATTTGTAATAAAATTGATAAACAAAGACTTTTGTTCCTTGCCATTTAAAACACCAAAGGTATATTCCGCCATTTTTTCCATAAAAACCGGAATTGATGCATTCCACTGAATCTGGATAGCATCCTGAGGACAGGTGATAATACACTCTCCGCAGCCAATACATTTTTCAGAATCAATCTTTGCCTTTTCATCCTGGAGTATAATCGCCTGCTGAGAGCAATGAATCACACACTCTCCGCAGCCAATACATTTTTTTTGTATTACCTTGGGAGACAAATCAGAATGCTGAGCCATCTTACCCCTTCTGGAGGCGCATCCCATTCCTAAATTTTTTAAAGTTCCACCAAAACCGGCAAGTTCGTGTCCCTTAAAATGAGCAACCGACACTAAAGCATCTGCCGCTACAATCTCTGCCCCAATATATACTTCTTTAAAGCGCTTTTTGTTAATGGAAACAGCCACTTCACTTTTGCCGCGCAATCCATCAGCTATCACAACCGGCGCATCCACCACTGAAAAAGCAAATCCGTTTTGTATTGCAGTTATGATATGATGCGGAGTATCGCTGCGGGTGCCTGCATATAATGTATTAGCGTCGGTTAAAAAAGGAACTCCACTGGCAGCCTTTATTTCTTTGACAATCTTGCGCAAAAATACAGGCCTGATAAAGGCTGTATTTCCCTTTTCACCAAAATGCAGTTTAACTGCCGTAAGATCCCGCTCTGCGATAATAGTGGATAAGCCGCATTTTTCCATTAGAATACCGAGCTTTTTAACAAAATTGGCTCTGAAATTGGCTCTTAGGTCAATATAGTAGACTTTGCTTACCATTTTTTATCACCTCGTTCCTTTTGTTATGGATTTGTGGATAAATGCTTTAACAGGGCCTCATTAACAATTTTTGGATTAGCCTTGCCCCTGGTGGCTTTCATCACCCGGCCAACAAAAAAACCAATTAATCTGGTTTTGCCGTTCTTATATTTTTTCACTTCAGATGGATGGTCTTTAATCACTTTTAAAACAACCTCGTCAATTGCCGACACATCAGTTACCTGCACCAGACCTTTTTCAGCAACAACCTGTTTTGCAGTTTTGCCGGAATTAGCCATCTCGTCAAATACGGTTTTCGCAATCTTTCCTGAAATTACTTCCTGCTCAATCAAAAGGAGCAGTTCAGCCAGACCGGCTGGTGAAATCGGCGAATCAATAATCGATATTCCCCGAGCATTTAACAAACCCAGCAAAGAGCCCATAACCCAGTTGGCAACCTGCCTTGGATAAGGGAATTGTTTTAAACAATTTTCAAAATAATTTGCTGTTTCATGGCTTGAAGTTAAAACTTCGGCGGCCTCGGGAAGCAGCTCAAATTCTTTGCAAAAACGATCTTTGCGGGCGTCCGGCAGCTCCGGCAGCTCATTTTTTGCAGATTCAATCCACTCCTTATCAATAACAAGCGGCAAAAGATCAGGATCAGGAAAATAACGGTAATCATGGGCATCTTCTTTGCCCCGCATGGAAACAGACCTGCTTTTTGCAGGATCCCAGAGCCTGGTTTCCTGCACTATCCTGCCGCCATCCAGCAGGATCTCTTTTTGGCGGGCGATTTCATATTGAATTGCTTTTTCCACATTTTTAAATGAATTTAAATTTTTAAGCTCAGCCCGAATCCCAAAGGGGCTGGTACCTTTGGGCCTGATTGAAATATTTGCATCGCAGCGAAAACTGCCCTCCTCCAAGTTGCCGTCGCTGATTTCAAGATAGCGCACAATTCGGCGCATTTTTCGCAGATAAGAGCCGGCCTCTTTGGCACTCCTGATATCCGGTTCACTGACAATTTCCATTAGCGGCACACCAGCCCGGTTCAAATCAACCCTGCTTGTGGGCTGATCAGGATCATGTATGAGTTTGCCGGCATCTTCTTCCATATGAATACGTGTAATCCCGATCCTTTTAATATTTTTTTCAATTTCAATATCAAGATAACCATGTTCGGCAATAGGCAGTTCATACTGGGAGATTTGATAACCCTTTGGCAAATCCGGATAAAAATAATTTTTGCGGGCAAAACGGCTTTGATTGGCAATCGTGCAGTTCGTGGCAAGGGCCATCCGCAGTGTATATTCCACCACCTTTTTATTAAGAACCGGCAATACTCCAGGCATCCCCAGACAGACAGGGCAGGTATGTCTGTTGGGAGGCGCCCCGAATTTTGTGGAACAGCCGCAAAATATCTTGGTTCTGGTTTTTAACTGAGCATGCACTTCCAGGCCGATGACTGGTTCAAATTCCATAATGTTTTATTTTCCTGTGCTGCGGGCTATAATAAAGATAATTTTTATAACATTTTTTTACTGATTTTTTCAAGTTTTTTTTGAGGCATATGGTTGGGGTCGGCTATGATTTTATGCGTTACTCTCAATCCTTTTGATAATCACATGATACATCTATTTTCGCTTTTCATGGTATGTATAATATGTATCATATTGATTCTGTAAAGAAAAGTATAAAATCATAGACGTCCCTTTATTTTTCCGTGACAAAAATCTTGTTTATCGAACAAGCGTACATCTTTAAGAACATTTAGAACTGCCGCAAAATTGGGCTTGAATATGTTTTTCAATAAAAAAAGGCTTTTTAAACCACTTGTATTAACATCGTAATTAAAATATTTTCGTGGCAAAAAGCTTTTATGGCATATCCTTTGCAAGATAGTAAATAAAGGGTGCGACAGGGTATCTCAAATTCGCTTTATGGAAGGATTTGGTTTTGATAGATATATTAATTTACGCTGCTTCAGCAGATGAGGCCGGAAAAAATCTAAAAGGGCTGTTAAAGACCCTGCCGCTTAAAAATCAGCCGGAAAGCTATCACGCGATTGAAGCTCTTATAAATCGTTTACGAAAACCCCTGGGACAAAACTTTATCGGGATTTTAATACCCGGTGATCAACGGGAACTTTCAAACCTTATCTCAATTCGACATCTCTTTCGCGATATGCGGATTATTCTGGTTTTACCGGATAATCAGGAAACAACAATATCCAATGGGCACTATCTAAGGCCTCGATTTCTAACTTATGCCGATAGTAATTTTTCTGATGTGATTGCTGTGATAGAGAATATGATGGCTTGTCTGAGAAAAAATAAACTTTGATTATAGCCTGGATTTAAAAGGTAATTTTATAGGTTGCCGAGCTACAGTGTTAAGCGATAATCATGGCTGTAAATGTAGATTCCAGATCCCTTTGCCAGACAGGCCAGTGTAATCTTAAGCTTATTCGCCAATTGAACAGCCAGTGCTGTGGGCCGCGAAATTGACATTATAACCGGGATTTTCGCTCTGCCGGCTTTTTGAACCAGTTCACAGCTTATTCGGGAAGAGAGAATTAAAAGCCCGGCCGATTGTAAGGCTTCTGAAAGAAAGAGTTTGCCAATGGCTTTATCCAGAGCATTATGGCGTCCTGAATCTTCAGCAACAGCCAGCAGCTTAAAAGTAGAATCATATATTGCCGCGCCATGGGCGGCCCGTGTTTTTTTTCTCAAAGGCTGTTGGCTGTCAAGCATTTCCAGGCAATGCAAGGCCTTAGAATAATTAATGCAAGAGTTATCGGCTAAAGGCGAGATTGCCTGGGTAATCCCTTTTTCCTGTTCTTTCCCGCAAATATTGCAACTGGATTGACTGACAAATTCTCTTTGTTCAAGATGATCTAAAATTCGTTCTTTTCTTGAAGATGTTAAAAATACGGAAACCAAGTTAGGATCGATCTCCTTACTAAAATCAATACTCACAAAATCTTTTGGAGAATCCACAATACCCTCTCCCAGGCAAAGTCCTGCCGTGTGGGCCAATTCATTTCCTGGAGTGCGCATAATAACCGAATAGGGCTGATTGTGGATAAAGATTGAAAGGGGTTCTTCGTTAATAAGCAGGTGGTCAAAGATTATTGTTTTTTCTTTATGACAATAGATAATTTGGTGATTTATGATATCCAAAGAAAACCTCGTTATTATCAGAATTGATATTGTTATTTTATAATAAAAATTGAGATCTTATATAATATTTGATATAAGGCATCATATAAAATGTTATTTACACCCCAAAATGGGTAATGTAATTAAAACTAAATTATTAACACGTGACAGAGCTGATTTAAAGAATAAAAATATAAAAACCAGCATCGAAAAATTGAAAATTTTCTGGGAGGCAAAATAAGGAGAAAAACTACATGGCGCAATTTAAAAATATTTTTGAAATTTTCAAGCTGCTTGACAAATCAAATTGTAAAAAATGCAATGAAAAGACATGTCTTGCCTTTGCCGCTGCGGTTTTTAAAGGTCAAAGACAACTTGATGAATGCCCCAGCCTGGGAAGCGAAATAATTGCGAAATATGGTGTAAAGTCCGGCACCCAGGTTAAGGTTGAAAATGACAGGGACGAATTATTCGAAAAATTAAAAAAAAAGATTGCAACTATCGATCTTTCTTTATCCGCAAAGAGACTGGGGGCAAAATTTTCTGATAATAAACTGACAATCAAGACCCTTGGCAAGGATTTCAGCGTTGATATTAAGGGAAATATTTCAACTGATATTCATGTGCATACCTGGCTCTCAATACCTGTGTATAATTATATAATTGACGGCGCTGGAATCCCTTTGTCGGGAAAATGGATACCTTTCAGGGAGCTTAAAGGCGGGAAAACATGGGGACATTTTTTTAATCATCAATGTGAAAAACCCTTTAAAAAAATTGCTGATACCTATACCAGTCTTTTTGAAGACCTGATTCACGTTTTTAATGGAAAACAGGTTGAAAATCATTATAAATCCGATATTTCACTTGTCCTGTATCCTTTGCCCAGGCTGCCGCTTTTGATTTGCTACTGGAAGCCAGAAGACGGGCTTGAGTCTGATCTCAATCTTTTTTTTGATTCAACAGCAGAGGATAATCTTAATATTGAGTCAATCTATCTTCTTTGCGCAGGGCTTGTTATAATGTTTGGAAAAATTGCTTTACGGCACGGATAGCCTCATATTGTTTTTGCCTATGGGAGGCAGGATTTTTAAAATAGTCAATCAGCTCGACTTTGGCATTAATCAGGGTTTTATATTATGGATAAAAAACAGCATCTTATTGATATTATCAGCCGACTGGATTCCATCGCGGTAGCCTTTTCAGGTGGTGTTGACAGTTCTTTTCTGCTGGCTGTTTGTCATGAAGTTTTGGGAGATAAGGTTCTTGCTATAACTGCTGACGCTGCAATTCATTTGGATTGGGAAATTGCTTTAGCCAAAAAATTTACCACGAACCAAAATATCCGGCATATTCTATTTCATCCTGCGATAATGGAACAACCTGAATTTATAATTAATAATCAGGAACGCTGCTATATTTGCAAAAAATTTTTATTTCAGGAATTAAAAATAATCGCCACCAAAAACAGCATCAAATATATAGTTCACGGCGCCAATAAAGACGACCTGGAAGATTTTCGACCGGGATTTAAGGCTGCCAGTGAATTAGGGGTTTTAGCGCCACTGATTACTGCTGGTTTCAGCAAAGCCGAGATCCGCGAAGAGGCAAAAAAAATGGGACTGGACTGCTGGGACAGACCGGCCATGGCATGTCTGGCAACCCGCATTCCTTATGGAACATCAATATCTTATGAAGCTCTTAAAATAATTGAACAGGCTGAGACAGTGTTGTATAAAATGGGAGTCAAATCCTGCCGGGTGAGACACCATGGGAATATTGCCGGGATTGAAATAGATCCGGCAATTTTCCCTCAGATTATTGAAAATCAAAACCGTGAAATTATAATTAATGAACTAAAAGCCTTAGGATACAAATATGTCACTTTGGATCTGGACGGCTACACCCAGGGCAGCCTTAACCGCGCATTATAAATTTTTAAGACAGGATGCATCGCAGGATAAATCCTCGCTAAAAAAATAAAGTTATTTTTGAGCGAGCTCTTTTTATTCCGCCAGCAGCAAAATGGCTTTTTCTATAATGGCTGAGGTGCTTTGGCCGGTGCGTCTTTTTTCCCGATTTAAAATAAGTTGGGATTTCAGGGAAATCATAGCTGTAATAATTTTTTTCCCTTCAGCTTTCTGGCGCGCTTTCCACCTTCTTTGCCGTTCTCGATCGGATTTGCGTCTTTCTTTCAGGGTAGCCACAGATTATTCCCTGTTTTTCAGGATAGTTAAAACAGCTCAAATAATAATTTAACTTAATTACCCTTAATCATAAAAATTGTTTTAAATTGAGTCAATATATTTTTTATTGTGGTCTGATAAAATATTGGATAATAACCATGAGAAAAATAATTATTATAAGGATTTTAGTTAATGACCTATGAATTTTTTATCGGCATTAGATATCTTAAGGCCAAACGCAAACAGGCCTTTATTTCTCTGATAACGATTCTTTCAACTGCTGGAGTAGCTTTGGGAGTCATGGCTCTTGTTGTAGTAATAGCTGTAATGACCGGCTTTGAATCCGATCTTAAAGACCGCATTCTAGGGATTGAATCGCATATTATAATTATGCGCTACAGTGAACCAATCTCCAGTTATCCCCAGGAAATTGCTAAAATCGAATCTGTCACTGGTGTTAGCTCTGTCGCACCTTTTATTTACAGTCAGGTTATGCTGCGCTCTGCATCTAAGGTAGCAGGGGCTGTTTTAAGAGGAATTGATCCAGCCAAAACCGTACACCCGGGAAGCTCTATCTCAATGGATTGCTTAAAACTGCTCGGGAAAAAGGACTCGGCAAAAGCGGGCGATCTACCCGGCATTATCCTCGGCAAAGCTCTGGCAGACAAATTAAACGTTATGCCAAAAAATATTATCTACCTTACATCAGCCCGGCCGGCCAGGAATAAATCCAGTCTGGTACCCACCATTAAACAGTTTCAGGTAAAAGGGCTGATGGAAACCGGTATGCACGAATATGACGTCTCAATGGCGTTTATCCTGCTTGGCGATGCCCAAAAGCTTTTCCACATGGAAAACCAGATCAGCGGCCTTGCCGTTAAGATCAATGATATTTATCAGGCTCCCCAAATTAGCGGCAAAATATTAAAGCAGCTTGATTATCCATACTGGGCCAGAGACTGGATCCAAATGAACCGGAATTTATTTGCAATGCTGAAACTGCAAAAAACAGTCATGTTTATTATCATGACCCTTATCATTCTGGTTGCAGCTTTTAATATCGCCAGTGCCCTAATTATGATGGTAATGGAAAAAACCAGGGATATTTCTATTTTAAAAGCCATGGGAGCTACCAGTAAAAGCATAAAAAAAATATTTGTTTTTAAAGGCTTAATTATTGGTTCAGCAGGAACCATAATTGGCCTTGGAGCCGGTTTTATTCTATGCCTTTTACTCAAAAAATACCAGTTTATAAATTTACCTGGAGATGTTTATTTTTTAAACACATTGCCGGTAAAGCTGGAAGGAATAGATATCCTGGTGATTGTTCTGGCAAGCCTGCTGATCTGTTTTTTCGCAACTTTATACCCGGCAGGCCAGGCTTCAAAATTAAATCCAGTTGATGGAATTCGTTATGGTTGATCAAACCATCTTTATTTATAAATCATGCTGTGGTGAAAAGCTATGTATCACAGCTTCAGGCTATCACAGAAAACTCTATGAGAGATTTGTGAGAAATATCGGCAAAGCTTGACATAAACCATAAGCAGCGCTATATTCCTTTTATATTTATAATTTTGGAGTTCAATCATTTTGGCACCTAAATCATCAGGAAATTTAATTTGATAAAAAAAGCAGTTAGTACCTTTTTTCAAAAGATACGTAAACTCACTCAAGCTCAATTTTTTATAAAACCTTCAGAAAAATCCCAAAAATCCAAAGGCAAAACTTCAGCTGATTTAAAAGAAAAGTCGGAGAGCAAAACTGTTTCAGCAAAATCCAAAGCAGTCAGAGCAGATTCAGCAGTTGATAAAAAATCATCAATCAGCTCTTTGAAAACCCCACCATATATAAAAAACCGCAAAAAAACTCCCAACCGGAAAAAAAAACCAGAACCTTATAAAAGCTGGCAGGTTTCCCAATTTAAAGTTGAACCACTGGAAGGCAAATCAAGATTTCATGATTTTGATTTGCAGGACAGAGTGATGCACGCTGTTTTTGATTTAAAATTTAAGTACTGCACCCCGATTCAGGGTGAAGTTTTAAGCAGTACCTTAGCCGGCCGGGATGTTTTGGGTCAGGCCCAGACCGGCACCGGCAAAACAGCTGCCTTTTTAATTACAGTAATTTCCCGGATGCTGCGTCACCCTGTCGACCGAAAAAGAAAACCCGGCACGCCTCGGACACTTATACTTGCTCCGACTCGTGAACTTGTAATGCAGATTGCAGACGAGGCAAAGGAGCTGAACAAATATTGCAATTTAAAGACAATAAGTGTTTTTGGGGGGATGGATTATGAAAAGCAAAGACGCATGCTATCATCAAAGGCAGTTGATATTGTGGTGGCTACTCCCGGCAGGTTACTTGATTTTAAAAGAAAGGGCGAAGTTAATCTTGGAAAGGTTGAAACCTTAATTATTGATGAGGCTGACAGAATGCTGGATATGGGATTTATTCCAGATGTTAGAAGGATAATTTATAGCACACCGCCAAAAAACAAAAGACAAACCCTTTTGTTTAGTGCAACTTTAACAGAAGATGTGATCCGTTTAGCTTCCCAGTGGACCACAGATCCATTAAGAGTTGAGATTGAGCCGGAACAGGTAGCCGTAGATACGGTTAATCAGCTTGTTTATATTATAACCACCAAACAAAAATCTGCTCTTTTGTATAATATCATAACAAAACAAAAGCTTAAGAGGGTGCTTATTTTTTGCAACCGCAGAGATGAAACCAGCAAATTAACAAATTTTTTACAAAGTTATAATATTAATTGCGATATGTTGTCCGGAGCTGTTCCGCAAACCAGGCGAGTCAAGATTCTGGAAAAATTCCGGGCCGGCAAAATTCAGGTTCTGGTAGCTACTGATGTGGCAGGCCGCGGTATCCATATTGAAGGAATGAACCATGTTATTAATTACACATTGCCTCATGATCCTGAAAATTATGTTCACCGCATCGGACGGACTGGACGAGCCGGGGAATCAGGTACTTCAATCAGTTTTGCATGTGAAGAGGATTCTTTTTATTTGCCGGATATAGAAAAATTCATTGGCCGGCCCTTAAGCTGTCAGCAGCCTGATGAAAACCTGCTTAAGCTTCCACCTCTTCCTAAAAGGACAACCAGTCCGAACAGGGAAAAACCGGATAAACGTTCCGGCTATAATAAATATAATAAGAACAGGCCAAAAAAACCAAAAGGTCAATATCAAATAAAAACTTCCGCAACACACCGTTATTCTACAAAAAAATCAAAATAAAAATCAGAATATTTTTTATAAAAGAGGCTCTATTAATGTTAGTGGAATATAAAGGTAAAAAACCGATAATTGGTAAAAATGTTTTTATTGCTCCTACTGCCGTTATAATAGGAGATGTGACCATCAAGGATAATGCCAGTATATGGTTCGGGACAGTACTGAGAGGAGATATGGCAGCTATAACCGTGGGCGAAAACAGCAATATTCAGGATAATTGTACAATCCATACCGATTCGGAAATTCCCTGCGAGGTGGGCAATAATGTGGCAGTCGGACATAATGCAGTGGTGCATGGCTGTGTTGTGGAAAACAACTGTCTTATTGGAATAAATGCAGTTGTGCTAAACAGTGCTATAATCCAGCATGGATCAGTGGTGGCTGCGGGATCTGTTGTCCTTGAGGGACAATCGGTTGGGCCATATCATATGGTTACCGGGGCACCGGCAAAATTAAAAAGGGAACTTAATGAGGAGCTTTTTAAAAAATTCAGCCGTCCGGTAAAAGGATATCTGACTTTAGCCAAAGAGTATTTAAAAGCTGCAACCACCTGATTTTGTTAGCCCGACATTTTTAAAGAGGATAATAAACATTGGCAAAAGCGAAGTTTAACACAGCCTGCGCAAAAGTAAAAAACGGCTCGGCTTTGGGTGCCAGAGTGTGTGCGATTGTTATACGCAATTTCTATATCAGTGTTCATGAGGTCCGAGAAAACGATTTCCATTAAAATGGATCATGTGATCTGGGTTGTCTGCAATCCAGACCTCTGTTTCCCATGCTATGTCTGCCGCATTTTTGCGGAACTCTGCCCGACTCGAAAAGGCAGTTACATATAACCCTGTCTACTTTGCAGGTTGCTAAGGCTTCTTCTAACTCTATCCATCTCTTAGGCGATACTGGTCCATGACTTGTTACGGCCTCAATCAAGAATAACCAATTGCGTTTTTCATCAAAAACCACAACATCAGGAAGTTTGTCATGTGACATGGGAGGCACCCCGATAGACTCAAGAAACTCACTTTCCAAAATCATAAGTTTACCGCCTTCGTTCCGACTGCTGGCTGTGTCTCCTATATAGAGAAGCCGACCGCCTTTCCCAATAAACCTGGAGCAGAATTCGTGGACTATATCGGCATGTAATTGATTATGTTTCCCTGGGGACAGTGATATTTCCTTTCCATCAGGTAATGTGATAGGAATTTTTTCTTTATCCAATTTTTTTGCATAAAGAGTTTTTAAGGCGGTTAAATTCTGTTTATATTCCTCAACCTTTCTCATCCATTCCCCCGCTGGGTACTCTCTCAAAACAGCAAGAATTGACTCATTCAGTGAATAGTTATTATCTTTACTGTTTGTAGGACGAGAAGGGTCATCCCGATTCCGATCTACAATTCGGGCTTGCTCAAATTGATGTAATGTCTGGCGGCGGATAGTTTCACGACTATTTGGTTTGTAATCCTGTTTGTAGTACTCACGGATGAACTGCATGATATCTACTGTTGGGAGCAGTAGTGATTTTGCATTACCCCACGAACTTTCCGGTTGAATATCCGATAGAGCTAAAAATACCCATCCTGACCTATCGTTATATTGTGCCTTTGGCATACCAAGAGCTTTTAATATTTCTTTAGACTGTTTTAGCTTCTCCTCTCGCTGTTTTTTTGTACTCATTATATGTCCCGTATATTTAGTGCGGATTGGACAATCTTATCTACTGTCGATTGTTCATAGCCTTCAGTCTTCTGCACTTCCTTTCCTATTGATATAATCTGATCTCTTATTGGCAACTTTAAAAGTCGTATTTCTGTAGCGTTAACTTGGGTATTTCCAGATATAGACCGGAAATAACGATCCATAAACGTAGAATTAAACAACGCAGCCAAGCCAAATGCTTCTGAAAGATCCATATTTTCACCTTTTACTCCGATATAGTTCAAATGATTTTCTAATCCAATCAGGTGGTCTTTGGATCGTTCAGGGTCGTAGATACCTGCGACGAGACGACGCTTTTCATCTTTAGAGCTGAACCTCTTTAGAATTACATAAAGTTTGTTACTACGGGTGTGTTTCTCGTATCCTTTTTTCAAAATAAAATGCGCGTCCTTCCAGTGTTTTCCTGTCCATTCTATGCGGAACGCCTTAACATTGTGCATTCGTAACAAAGGAATGCTATCTTTTTGGGCCGTTGCTGTAATAAATTCTCTTGTGCGAAATTCCACCACCGGGCCGGTGGAAATGTAGTAATTATTTTCTTCAAAGCTGCTGGGCCAATCTTCAACTAACCTCAGGATATGACTGTCTGTCGCACTTTCCGGAATCCGAATAATATTATGCCGATTGCTTCTGTCAATAATCAATTTTTGCGGATATCGGATTACTTCAGATTTCGCCAAGTCTTCTGAGCAGGTACTCGACCATATTTCTATAGTTGGTTGCTGTTCACCTTTTACGAATTTACAAATAATATTCTCTTGTAGAACCCCCATATTTTTAAAAAGCTGATTTCTGGATCGAAAGATATGCACTCGTTCTAAACTCATCTGTAACTGGAGATATTTGCGAAACCCTTTGAAATATAGGCCATTTGTAAAACTACGTGGAACAATAGCTACCATTTGACCCCCTGGCAATAGGCATGACGATACAACCGCCATAAAGGATGCGTAAATATTGGGATTCCCTTTAAACAGATCGGCGGTTGCGCCACTATATACAGAGTCTTTGGAGTTATACTTGAAATATGGCGGATTGATTATTGAGATATGAAAACCATGTTCGTGTTTATCTGGTCTCGACAAAACAAAATCCTCATTTAGAATTTCATATGAGAATTTTCCGCCTTTTTTAATAAATATTCTAACCAATCGATCCATGTTTTTTCCGAGTGCTGTCAATATATCTTTGTCTGTCTCGAAAAGAACTGCATGGACTCGACGGTTTCCTATCTCTAAACAGTGGCGAGCTGCAGATGTTGTAAGAATTCCTTTTCCTGCACCAGCATCAAGAATTTTTACCAACTCAACGTTGTCAATGGAGTGGAGCATCGATGCCATATAATCGGCTGTTTTTGACTCTGTAAAAAACTGTCCTATCTCTTTGCTTTGCGACCTGGACTTGAAATCAAATAAGCTAAGTTGTTCTGCGGCATTAATATTCGGCACAATGTCAACTTCCTATCCATTTAATTATCTGTACTATTCAAGCTATAGCATTCTATATATTGGCATAAAAGAATGCTCTATTATTCGCCAATTGCCATCCGGTTCTTCTCTGAGTGCAGGATTCCCTTCACTGTCTGATGAAAAAGCAAACAAAATATGACTAAAAAGCGAAGAAAAAATCAATAAACAACAAAATTTGTAGAAACCAAAAAACGGCCAGACTTTTTCAGTCAGAGTTCATCCGTTTGTTCGGATGTCCTTGTTTACCATTATCTTAAACGTTTTCTCAGGCCATCTTGGCTTCCGCAAGATCAAGCACTTTTGCCTGAACACTATCGAGTACGGAATCTCGAATATTTATGTTCTAAATTATCTCTGGTGCGAACATAATAATTATCATTATCTGAATCCCAGTATGTATATGTTGATGAATAAGAAGTGAAATTTGGGTCACTTGAAAAATTTTCTGAATAAATAGTATCACCACTATTATTCTGAGAATCAGAGCATCCATTTGAGTTAACTGCTTTATCTGATGGCGTATTAGCGCAATGATCATTAATATCAGGGACACCATCAAAATTAGTATCAAGATTTACTTGTGGGCCTTCATAATCACCCGGTGAAACGATATCCCATGGATGGTAATCAAGCAGATATTTATATGTCGGCTTTCAAGGTCGACAGTTCATTTAACGCATCTCTAATCTCTTTTGAACCCTTTTCATGAATTTTACGAATCGCTGAATACTCCTGCTTTATTGAGCCTAAAGAAAATTTGCCTTGGGATTTATCCAGGTTCGCATGCAAAAGATCCTGAATAGAAGCCCAGCTATCACGCCTGGTCTGGGTTTCCAGGGGCGTTAAATTGACAAGATCATCCATCCATTTGTTATGAAAACGCTTAAAAAGCCGCTTTTGAATAACACTACTCCAAAATAGCAGAGCAATCAGGGCAACTCCTCCGCTTATAAAGCACTGGAGCATCTGATCAAGGCCGCCTAACATGGGAATCAGCATCATGGCCGGGAAAGATGCCAATCCGCAGAGAATTCCAGATAAAAAGCCGATAAGCCCGGTTTTTAAGCGAAAATTGCGGGTTTTTTTTCTATAGCTGATCATTCCTTCCAAAAGATGAGATAATCTTTCGCTATGGGTTTCAACAAAGGTTGCAAGATGATCAAGCCTGTGGCGAGGTGCCTGTAGAACCGCGTGTTTCAACTCATCCCTCTGATTTTCGAGATATTGCAGGAATTGAGAATTATGCTCTGACTGACCGGTTTTTTCAGCAGCCCTGGGCGAGTAGGTGAGATGAATCATTGGAATGTCTTTACGACCGGTAATTTGAGAAAGATTCCAGCATAATGTGCCGTAAACCCGCAAAAGGTCAACCATGGAGGCGCACTCATCAATTCTGTTTAAAACATAAAGTATTCGATCTTCAAAAGTGCGGGCCGGCAAAGTATCTCGCAAACTGGCATGGGCTTCACGAACGGTTCCTGCTTTATGAGGATCAAACAGTACCAGAACCAGATCGGCAATCTGGGCAAAATCTCCAATCACCTCCTGATAGTTATACCCCCTGTCCCGTTCTGTAATACTATCGAGCATTCCAGGTGTATCAATAATTGCCAGGTTTTTTAAAAAAGGAGCATTAACTTTTTTTAAACGAAAATGAGCTGCAAAGCGCTGACCATGTTTTTTTAAGGATTCAAAGGGATATTCAGGGTCGTTTAATAGAACTTTCCCGTCCCTTTCCTCTGTGACTTGAACTGGATCATTATCATATTTATCATCATAAGTTATAACCGTAAATGAATCATCAGTTGGTGCCTGACCTGTGGCCTGAATGTCAGCACCTATAAAATCATTGATCAGCATTGATTTTCCGGATGAATAATTACCCAGCACCAAAACCTGGGGCCGCCATTTTATATTTGTTTCCAATGGAACTTCGCTATAACCATGGTTTAACGCTACAGGGGTTAAGACCTCAGCTACCATTTCCAGAAGTTCGGCCCGCAGGGAATTTATATAATTTTCACGATACATTAATATCTCCAGTATTAAGAATCATTAGCATAATCTCCAATAAGCAAAAAAGCAAGAAAAAGCAGAGTGCCCGGATTTAGCATTTTATTTCTGGGGCCATTAAGATCGATAAAATGGGCATAAATAATCTAAAAAAATCACCATAGAATTTCAGCGGCAAAAAATAGACGTAAATTTTTTTATTTATCAGCTAAAGGTTTTGGAATCAGGTGCGATAATAATATTATGCTCTGATTTGTTAATATTGATATGTTTTTGAAATATTCTGCTGGTCATAAGAGACAATAGCTTTTTAAAATTTAATTATATAAAAATCAACAGGTGGAGATTATTCAGTGAAACTTTTTAATAATAAAACTGTTCAATCCGTTCAACCAGAGGATTTGGTTGCGGATAATAAAGAGATTGAGAAGTTCAATCACCTGTTTTTATGGACAATCAGAGCTTTATTCGTATTGCTTAAAGGTTTTGTAATGGAAGACATCAAAGAGATTGATTCCAAATCATTTAAATGCAGCCTTGATGAATTAAGCAATAAATATATTGAAGGCAAAAACCCAAAAAAAATCCGTTCGTTATTTGAGAAAACAAGCAAGAGTACACTCAAGTTCATAGAACGCCAAAAGGAGTATATAAAGGAAAAAGAGAATGAGTTAAAAGATATTATCGACCTTTTGACAAGGGCCATGTCAGGCCTTAATGTTGATAACCAGCAATTTTATAATAGAATATATGATCAAAGTGAAAAAATTGAGAAAATTACCCGTCTGGATGATATAAAAAAGATTAAGCTGGCCTTAAAGCAGGAAGTTGAGCAGATCAAAGAGTTGGTTGCCGTGCAAAAAGAGAGTGGTGACAGGCGGATTCAACAACTGGCGGGTAAGGTTGATGCTCTGAAAAATGAATTGGAAAAAACCCAACAGGCATCTTTAATTGATAATTTAACAAAAATTTATAACAGGGGGGCCTTTGATGATTTTATCAGAGAGCTGGTTGAAAAAAATACAGTTGTTAAAAAGCCTTTTTCCTTGCTTATTTTAGATATAGATGATTTTAAAAAAGTAAATGATATATATGGTCATTTGGCTGGAGATAGTATTTTACTATCCTTTGCTCAAAAATGCAAAAAATTTGTAAGGAGTGATGATTTCCTGGCACGATACGGCGGCGAAGAGTTTGTAATTTTATTACCGGGCGCCTCATTGCGAAACAGCTTAAAAAAGGCTAAACAGCTCTGTAACGATATAGCGGCTGTTCGCTATACTGTGGGTGAAAATTCTGAGGAACAATACTTATCTATAACCACCAGTATTGGAGTAAGTACCTATAAAAAAGGAGATACCGTAAAATCAGTTATTAAGCGGGCTGATCAGGCACTTTATATGGCGAAATTAAGCGGAAAAAATAAAGCTGTCACGGAAAAAGATATTAAATTATGAATACAAATAACCGAGTAGAGTTTAAACAACCTGATTATCCGGATCTAACAGATAGATTTACAGTTGTTGATATGCATTTCCATTCCAATTATTCGGACGGAATCCACTCCATTGGAAAAATTGCCAAACGCGTCAAAGAACTTGGGATTGGAATTGCAGTCACAGATCATAATGAGATTCAGGGAGCTGTTGAAATTGCTGATTATCCTGATATTTTCAGCATTCCAGGCATTGAAATTACCAGCCGGGAAGGTAGTCATCTGCTGGTATATTTTAATGATATAGACACCTTAAAGCAATTTTATAAGGACGCTGTCTTTCCTTTTATGGGAAGCAATGTGATGAGTTCCCTTTCTCTGGACATGGAGGAGATAATCTTGCGGGCCAAAGCCTATTCAGGAGTTATTATTTTCCCACATCCTTATTGCGCGGCTTATACGGGAATCTGTAATCTGCGATTTCCGCCAAAACAACTGGAACAATTATTGGCGATAGCAGATGGTGTTGAGGGCATTAATGCCGGCAATCTTAAAAAGTGGAATTTAAAAGGCACGGTTCTTGGTTTTAATCTCGGCAAAGCTATTACAGGCGGAAGTGACGGCCATTCGATCAATCATATGGGCAAGGCGGTCAGTTACGCGGTTTGCCAAAAAAATCCAGCGGCCTTTTTGAATGCAGTTAAAAATTGTGAAAATAAAGTGATTGGTAAAGAGATTCCTCTTTTCGGGAAAATGACGACAAACAGTCGCAAATTGAAAAATAATTTATCAAATTATCCTGATATATTTGATAAGAATGTAAAATATATGGCAATTATTATCAATTCGAAATCCAGATCCATAAAAGAGCGAATGAAAAAAAAATTATACGGCAAAATAGTAAATCATTAATAAATTTACTCCTAACTTCTCAAAAAAAAATACACTGTTATTCATGCACTAATTAATATTACGTTCGATTTTAACCATTTCATATGCTTCCTGAATTTCTATAAATTTATCATTAGCGAATTTGGTAAACTCTTCCGGCAGGCCCTTGGCCAAAATTTTATCAGGATGATACTCCTGAACCAGTTTGCGGTATTGTTGCTTGATCGTATGGTCGGTATCTGCGCGACTGCTATTCAGTATGGCATAATAGCGGTCAACCTCCTTGATATATTTTGCCTTAAGCTGTTTATAACGAGATTCCGAAAAATTAAAAATTTTAACGGCTGCGAGAATAAGTTCCTCTTCTTTATTATTCATTTCACCGTCTGCCGCAGACACCCGTAACAAAATATCGATCATAACCTCCAGCAGCCTTGGTTGCAGTCTAAACTCAGTATAAAACTGGGCTGCAAAATCAAAAAACGTGCCGGGAGAATCAAGAGCGGTTTGGAAAATATTCATGGCCACATTTTGGCTGCGATAATTCAAGGAAAGATCATTCTCCATAAAATCATTAATTGATTTAAGCTCCTCCTGAGTGATTTGGCCGTCGGCCTTTGCCAGTTTAGCCAGCATTGAAAAAGTTGCCACAAAAAAGGTCAGCTGCGCTGTCTCACCATTGGAAAGCAGGTTATTTTGATACCGGGTTTCCAGTTCATCATTACCGGCATCAAAAGTATGGCCAAAGGCAGCACCCGCTATAGCGCCTAATGGCCCTCCTAACGCGAATCCAATAGTTCCACCTATAATTTTACCAAACCAGCTCATAATTATATCTCCTTGAAATATCTCAAAATCGCTACTCAAAATGCTTTTAGAATTTTTATAAACTTTAAATGCGCCTAACCTGATCTAAAATCTATTCAATTTAGCATATATGACTGAAAAAACCAACAAGCATATATTATTTTGGATGAAAAAACGGTATATTTATTGCATATTTAATAATATAAATTTTTCAGGAGGATTTAATGACATCTTGGTGGAATGATATGAATGCTATAACCCGATTTGCTGCAAGTATGCAGACATGGGCCTTTTTGTTTATTATCCTTACAGCTATAGGCACTGGTTTATTAGCATGGCTGCGGCAACGAATACTTTTTTTACGTAATGAAAAAGATGTTTCATTAAAACAGCGTCTTCAAGCAGTTGAGAAAGCAGCTGAAAATATTCGCAAAGAATTGATGAGTACTCAGCAGGATAAGGATATCGTTCAACAACGTTTAAAGGTGATGGAAGACGCGACAGAGGCAATAAGTAAAGAGCTGATTGCGACAAAACAAAAGCAGGTCTATTTTAAAAAGAAAGACAAAAAAAATGAACCAAATTATAATATAAAAAATCAGATAGTTCAATCTGAAGTTGAAATATCATCCAAAACATCGGGAATGCAGCATATTTTAGAAAAAGAACAACGTAAAAAGTTGATTGAGATCTTAAAATCAGGAGCAAAAGGAGAGGTTGATATCATTGCGGTGATGGATGATAATGTATCTCAGATGCTGGCTCAAGAGCTTGACGCCTTGTTTAAATCCAATGGATGGCTTACCAATGGAGTGGTTAAAAGCGCTTTTGCCGAAGCGCCCAGCGGGATTATTCTGGCTGCCAACAGCAAACATACAGCACCCTCTTATGCTTCTTTTTTGCAAAGGACATTTATCACGATTGGTGTTCCAGTATCTGCTGTCGTCAATAATAAGTATCGCGAATGGTCGCTGACCCTTATTGCCGGCGATATATCTTGATTAAAGAGTAAATATTTGAAGCCGAATATCTGAAAAGGAAGAAAATTTTGAAAAGAATATGGCAGGCCACTATTCCGGAGATTGAAGGATATTGTAAAAAATTGCAATGGGCAGTAATTGGATGTGCAATTCTGGCAGTTATTTTTTGTGGTCTGGGCAAGGTTTCAAGTAAACAAGCCCAGGTATTAGCGCAACAGCAATTTTCATTTTCAAAAAAAAATACGGCTTTGGTTGCTGTTTCTACGGCAAATATACAAAAAAAACTCAGCGATTTAAATAATCAATTAGCCAGTGCAAATATTCAGTTGCAGACTGAAAAAGAAAATGTTGGGAAAGCTGTCAGGAAAATCAAGAGTTTACACCAAGAACTTGCTGAATTAAAATCAAAATTTTCTTCTGACAAAATCGTTACAGCACAGCCGGTACCTGTTGATGTCCCGATTGAACAGGAAAGCTCTCCTTTGGTTAAAATAATTAGCGAAAAAGAGAATAATCTAGAAAAAAAAGGTTCCGAGAAAAACAGTTCCAGGAAAAACAGTTCCAATGGTGATTCCAGCATAAAAAGTTCAGGCGCTGATTCTAACGCAGCTAATTCCGGCACAGCT
>JASFBJ010000127.1 GCA_030149585.1 Desulfobacterales bacterium
AAAAACGGGTGATACGCTGTCACTCGTTAGATTCCTTGAGTTGGGAATCAGTTATAAAGCAGGCCATCTTACTCGTGTGTAGCGGCCAATTAATTGGCACGCTGGAAAACCCGGTATCCCGAATAAAATATTCGGGATGCCGATAAATTTAAAAGGAAATTGCAATGGAAAACAATTTACCACTCATTCCCCAGTATTTATCAGCCCCTTTACAGGTTTTGTGGTTCGAGCCGGATGACTTGGCAGTCTGCATACTCAGTTTTATGGTTGCATCTATTTTTAAAGGTTTTTTCTGGTTTTTGATTTTGATTGGACCCTTTATTTATATGCGGCTTAAACTTAAATATCCCAAAAGTTTTTTAAAACATATGCTTTATTTCACAGGGATAAAAGAACTCAAATATTATCCGGCAATTTTTTACAAAAAATTTAACGAATAAAAAAAACATGAAATTAGACCTATTTTTACAAAAAACATCAAATTTATATGCTGAAAACCGGCTTCTTAAATTTGTAGTCCTGGTTTTCGGAATCGCGGTGATTGTCAATAGCATTTTTTCGTATAAGGCGCTTCATTATCAGAAGATCGTCATATTACCTCCGGTTGTTGACCGGCGGGTGGTCATCAGCGGAAATGACGCTAATGAAGATTATGTAAAACTTTTTGCCAGGTATTCCATGGGCCTGCTTGAAAACTACACCCCTATTTCTGTCCGGGCACAGTTCGATGAACTTTTAAAACTGGTTGCACCCTCTTTTTATCCTTCTTTTGAAAGCACCTTGGCTGATTTGGAGGCAACGGTAAAAACTTTGATGATCACCAGTGCCTTTTATCCTTTTAGGATCACTCTCAATAAAAAAGACAAAACAATCACTATTAGCGGAACTAAGAAGCAGTTTACCGGCAGCAGTATTGTGGATCGAGGTCAAAGTAAAACTTATAAAATAGGATATATAATTTCTAATGGAAGGTTTTTTATTAACGATTTTAAAGAAATCGAAACTAAATAAAATTATTGTTGCTGTTATGACTTTAACTTTAATCAGCTTATCCGGCAGCCGGGCTGATGCGGCCTGGTCTATTCAGATTGGTATCTTCAAAAGCCTGGCAGGGTTGCAGTCTTTGTATAATACCCTTCCTGATAAGATAAAAAAAGACCTGTTGATCTGCCGCTCAGAAAACTATTATGCCGCTCAATACGGCGCTGTAGAAAACAAAGGAGGGACAAAACAATTAATGTCTGTAGCTAAAAGTAACGGCCTGATGACTCCGGTGGCGGTTGAACTTAATACTGACCTTTGTTCATCTCCGGAGGTTATTTTTAACAAAATAATAAAAACTGCAGATCGGATAACCCTTTCTACGAAAAAACAAATAAAAATGCCCCCCATTCCAAAAAAACAGAGCCTGACATATAATCCCGATCAATTTTTCGGCCAGGCCGATACTCTGGTTTTGCCGGAAATTACAACAAAAGTGGTTTTAAGCAGTACAGATATCAACCGTGTTACCTGCAGCAGCGGACTTATTAAAGATGTGGTCTATTCTAAAGAAAAAGGTCTAAGTGTTAAGATAAATAACACCAACGCTTTTATAAAATTTTTGGTTACTAAAAAACGGAATGAATTGATCTATCCTACAAAACCGGTTGAGTTTTATTTTATTTGCGGCCCGGATGCGGCTGTTTATACGGTCATCGGGGTTCCGAAAAAAATACCGGCTCAAAATATCCAGCTATCCTCCAAGAAGAAAGGGATCAAAAAAAATATCTCTATTTTTAAAGGTATCCCTTTTGAAAAAAAGGTCTTAATGATCACAAAATATGCCTTTCAGGACGATATCCCGGACAGCTTCACGGTTAAGGCTGCCAATGATAAAAAAGACCTTTTCCGGGATCTGAATCTTTTTTTAAAAAGGACTGTTATCGCGGAAGGAGAAGGAATCGAACTAAAAGAATATCTGATTTCGATTAAGCCGGGCTCTTCCAGGCAAAAAATGATTTTAGAGGAAAAATACTTCCTTTTGCCGGAAATTACCAAAAATCCCATGGGGATAACTCTGGAAAAGACAATACTGAACAAAGGAGAAACCGGACGGCTTTTTATTGTAGAAAACCAGGACAGGTGAAGGAAACAATAATGCTGAACAATATTAAAAAAAAATGGGCAAAACTTAATCCCAAAAAACAAAAAAAGATCACTTTTCTTGCTGTGGGTATATTTATGATAATTTTCTGTGCTCTGGGATGGCACAGCCGGGTTAAACACAGGGTTAAAAAACCGGAGCATGGGGTTCAAAGTACAGAAAAAATTAAAAAAATTGATTTAAACACCCGTTTAATTAAAGAGAGCCTAATTACAGAAACCAGAAATCGGATCAATATACAGGACAAAATTATAGGTGATCTTAAAGAAGAAATAAAGCTGTTAGCTCAAAAAAACAATCTGGATGGTGCAGTAAACCAGAAAATAAAAACCGGTTCAATACCTTCGCCGCGTATTTCTGTTCCTATTAAAACTAAAAAAGCATTTACACCTCTTCCTCCGCCGCCGTCATTTGATCAATCCGGCTTTAACCCGGAGGTTCCGGAGGATTTGATGATTGGCGGGATAACCACGGTCAGTAACAATACAACGGTTAATCAGGAGACAGAAGATGGTAAAAAAAAACTCAAAATTTATTTACCCCCTTCTTTTATGGAGGCGACTTTACTCTCCGGAGTGAGAGCCCCCACAACCTCGGCCGGTAAAAACAATCCCATTCCAATTCTATTTAGGATCAAAGATTTAGCTGTTTTGCCCAACAAGGTTAAAGGGGATTTAAAAGGTTGTTTTGTAATCAGCGAAGGGACCGGCAATTTAGCAGATGAACGTGTCCATGTAAGACTCCTCACCCTTTCATGCGTCTCTAAAAAAGGAACTGCTGTTATAGATCAGCAGATCAAAGGTTTTGTTATGGATGAAGACGGGATTGTTGGACTGGACGGTACTGTGGTTGCCAAAATGGGAGCTATGTTAGCCCGCAGCGCCCTGGCAGGTGCCCTGGGTGGTATTGGGGATGCTGTACAGAGTTCAACTGTCGATTACCAGACCACCCCCCTGGGAACTCAGCAGATGTTCTCCTCGGATGATGCAAGCAATATAGCACGCAGTGCTGTTGGGGGTGCCCTTGTAGGGGCTTCGAAAGATTTTCAGAAATTTTATCTGCAGTTAGCCGAACAGACCATGCCTATTATTGAGGCTGGAGCTACTAAAACCGTCACACTTGTAATCAGCGAAGGTGTTAGTCTGGAGGTTAAAGAAACAAATATTCTTCAATAAAAGGATTTTTAAAATGAAAAAAATTATTATCCTCCTCTGTGCAGGCTTTATTTTATCAGGATGCAGTATATTCAATCCTTACAAATCAGAATTTCAATGTCCTGACACATATAAAGGTAAATGCGTTTCCACTACAAAAGCTTATGCAGAAAGCATAGAAGGTTCTGACAATATTTATTCAAAGCCACTGGATGATCTGGAATATAGTTACCGTGCCGGTCTTTACAGCAAACTTGCCTCCTTGATCGAGAAACCTGCAACTCCAGTGGTTCTTCCATCAAAGGTTATGCGGACACTAATCCTGTCTTATACAGGTTCAGGCAATGAACTGTATGGCTATCGATATGTTTATTTTTTTGCTACTGAACCGCAATGGATTATTTCAACCACAAAGGAAATCGAATGAACCTTTTTAAAAGAATACTTTTCGGCAATGGCGGCGGATTATTATTTGAAGATCTGCGTAAAATGACTTACCGGAATAAATTTTCTGATTTCCTCCCCTATCTTGCCTATGATTTTGAAAAAGATTTTTATTTTAATACAGATAATACAATCGGTTTTTTTTGGGAATGCAAACCGCTGGTTTATGCTGGTGAGGATATATTCAACACCCTGCGCGGACTCTTTACCGCTGCTGTTCCCCACGGAAGTGTACTTCAATTTATGCTGTATGCTGACCAGGAGATTAGACCAATACTCGATGAATACCGCTCTCTTAGGTCAAACAATAATGAAATAATTAATAAAACCACTGATCAAGTTTATAATTTTCTTAAACAAGGTTCAAAACAGGGGATTAAAAGTCTTAAAAATATTCCCCTGCGAAGGTTTAGATTGTTTGTCTCTTTAAAAATGCCGCCTGTAAAAAAAGAGACTTCTTTAGGTTCAAAAGAAACCGCCTGGATGGATATTAAAGAATCGGTTGAAGAAATTCTCAGAGGCGCTTATCTCCAGCCGGTTAAAGCCAAACCTGATGTATTGATTAATATGCTTTTGAAATTATTTAATGATGATTGTCCTAATTATACCAATTACGATGTTAACAAACCAATCAAAAATCAGGTTATTCTCAGTGAAACTCCCATTAAATCCCTTTTTGACCGGATTGAAGCCGGTAATAAAATATTCAGATGTCTGACAGTCAAAAAATATCCCGAACAAGCCTCTCCCCTGATGATGAATAAGCTGACCGGTGATATTTGGGGTCCACGGTCAGATACAAGTCAGTTAACCCAGCCGTTTTTTATTACCGTCAATCTTATTTACCAGGCCTTAAAGGTCAAGCTTCACTCCAAGTGTAATTTTCTCTTACAGCAACAGGCTGTGGGAAGTTTTGCTCCGAGTTTATTACGTAAAAAAGAAGAATACACATGGGCGGCCGGTGAAGTTGAACGCGGTACACCCTTTGTCAGGGTAATGCCGATCATCTGGACCATAGGCAACAGTGAAGAGAGTGCCAGGGAAAGTCTTCTTAGAAATAAAAGAATATGGGAATCCCAGGGATTTGTGATGCAGGAAGATAAGCTGATAAACAAAATTCTTTTTCTTTCCAGTCTCCCTTTTGGCCTTTTTAATGTTGATAAAAATACTGATTATATTGACCGTGATTTTATAATGAATGCCGATGCAGCGGCTTATTGTTTGCCGATCCAGGCCGATTTTGCCGGAAGCGGAGCCCCCCATAATATTTTTACGGGAAGAAAAGGGCAAATTATTAATCTGGATATTTTTGATCCCCGCGCTAATAACAACAACGCTCTGATTTGTGCTGAATCCGGTTCCGGCAAATCTGTTTTAACGAATTATTTTGTCAGTAATTATTATGCGGCAGGATCTATGATTCGTATTATAGACATAGGAGGTTCCTACAAAAAGCTATGCAAAATTCTGGGGGGAGTTTTTATTAATTTTACCAAAGATTCGGGAATAGTCCTCAACCCCTTTACCAATATTATTGATATAGACGACGATATTACATCTATCAGCGCAATCATCATTCAGATGGTTTATTCCGCCACTAAAGAGATCCCTGGTGAAACAGAGACAACCATTGTTAAAAATGCAATTCGTTATGCTTATACAAATTATGGTAACCAGGCTGATATTAATACTATTTATGACTATCTGATTAATTTTGCAAAATATGCTGATGAAGTCCTTGATTTAAATTGTAATGACAATACGGAATGTATTGACAGTCTTAACTTGCAGGCTTCAAAGCTGGCTTTTAATCTCAGAGAGTTCACCAGCAGCGGTGTTTTTGGTAAATGGTTCAATGGTCCGGCAACTCTTAATATTTCTCAGGATGATTTTGTAGTTTTAGAGCTTGAAGAACTTAAAAAACAGAATGATCTTTTTAATGTAGTTACTTTGCAGGTACTCAACTCTGTTACCCAGGATTTATATCTTTCCGACCGGAGCCGAAAAAGATTTATTATTTTTGATGAAGCCTGGCAGTTTTTTCGGGAGGGGTCAATGCTGAAAAACGTGATTGAAGAAGGCTACCGCAGAGCCAGAAAATACGGAGGGAGTTTTACAACCATTACCCAGTCCCTCCTTGATTTAGAAATGTTTGGTGATATCGGCAATGTTATCAAAGAAAATTCAGCTTATAAATTTTATTTAGAGTCATCTGCTTTTGAAAAAGCCAGGGATAAGAAAATCATAGATTATGAAAATTTTCTGATGCAGATTTTAAAAAGCGTAAAAAGTCCCAAACCAAGGTATTCCGAAATTTTCATGGATACCCCTGCTGGAGCCGGAGTAGCCAGGCTGACCCTTGATCCCTTTTCTTATTATCTTTATACCTCCGATGCCGGTGAAAACGCGGTCATTGAAAAGCTGGTTGCTTCCGGTAAAACCTATCTTCAGGCACTGGAGATAATGACAGAAAAACAGGGCTAAAAAGAATGTTAAAAAAAACAATTTTAATATTGGTTTTTTTATTTATTGCCGTATCAGCCAGAGCCGAATGGATTGATGATTGGGTTCAGCAAAAAACATCTTCCGGTGCCAGCTATCTGGAAGGACAAAAAAGAGGTTTTGCGTCAGCCGGATCAATGTCAATGCGCTGGAAGCACGGCATTGATTATCCGATTACCGTGCAAAAACCGATGATCAAGGCAGGGTGCGGTGGAATCGATCTGTTTTTAGGCGGGGTAAGCTTTATGGATGCGGATTATATGGTTGATAGACTTGAAAATATGATTTCTGCAGCACCGGCGGTTGCTTTTCAGATAGCCTTGAAGACTTTATCGGAACAGCTTGCCACAACTTTGTCAGAATTTACTGCTATAACCGACAGATTAAACCAGCTTCAATTTGATGATTGTAAGGCGACCAAGGCTATTATTACAACCGGTATAGATTCTTTTAAAGCAGGGGAAATTCGGACGGAAGCTCTGGCAGATTATTCCAATAGCTCAGGACTGACCGATCTTTACAAAACATTTAAAAACGATACCAGCGGTAAAACCACTTCCCAGGCCGCCAGTGCGGTGGGGAGCAGTGAAAACAATTTAGTCAGCAACTGCCCTGCCACTTTAAAACAAGTCTTTTTTACAGATGGCTACCTCCTGGATCATCTTGCCGGTTTAAAAAGTTATTCCATGGATTTTGCTAAACTGATGCGCGGTTTTTTTGGGGACGTGATGATCAATACTTCCAGCGGAGGTATTGATTATCATCATTTTGGACCATGCGGTAATCCTCCGGAACATATCATCGATCTTATTTTAGATAATGATCTTGAATATCGGAATAATGCAGGATCATGTGTTCCTTTAAACAATATTACCATTGACGGTATTTCATACAGCAGTCTAAACGACTGGGTTTTTCAGATGCTTTACAGTATCACTCAAAACATTGCTGCGGGAACTCCATTGTCGGCTGGTCAAGAAAATTTGTTAAATACCATTTCACTACCAGTAAAAAATGCAATTAATAATGATCTTATTATTTATGGAGGTAATAATCCTGCTGATTTTACTCTGATTGCAAGTATGTATTCTAAAATTGTCAGCATTAGTTATGCTTATGCCATAATCAAAGATTTTTATAATCAGGTCCACGAAACCCTCTCTTTGGTTGAGACTGTAATCAATAACCAGGCTGGGGCCGAACTTAATAATTGTAAAGCTGAACTGGCTCGTATTCCATACAACCTTTTAAAAAACATGAAACAGGATTTGATTGGATATATATATATAGCACAAAAAGATTATTCTATTCAGCTTGAAGATTTAATAAAACATTTTGAGTTTGCCAAACGGGTGAAGCAATCAGGAAAGAGCGTTAATGATATGTTAAGTGCTCAAACAGGAAGTTCTCTTTTATTTAAACGGATGGGAAAAGAATAAGATGCAAACAAAAAAAATGATTCAATATTTTACTTTTTTAAGTCTGTTTTTTGTATCATCAGCCTGGGCAGATATTCCAGACAGCTTTAAAGTTTATAATGTTTGGAATCAGTTTAATGCAACCGTCAACGCCTTTCAGAAATTAGCTCTAATAATGGCGGACAATAATTATGAAGGCTTATTTTTTAGTATGTTTGTGTTGGGCCTGGTTGCAAGCGGCCTTATAGCCGTTTCCAAAGGCATTTTTCAGGGAGGAAACCCTTTTTATCTCTGGATGTCGAGTTTAGGTGTTTTTGTGGCCGGAGCGATAATTTATGCATCTTTTATCCGTTCAACCACGACCATTACTATTTATGACGAGGTTCTCAATGAAATGATGGTTGTTCCGGATATTCCAGACGGAGTGGCGCTTATAGCCGGTTTTGCGAACAAGATAGAAACTGGTTTGATCGAAATGATATGGACTGCTGGAGATCCAAGATCATACAGGGAAAACGCAGGAGGCCTGGCTTATAATATATTCACTAAAGCATTCCAGGGGGGTGTCGATCTCACACGCTGCGGAACGGACGGAAAATATATGAATATTTCTCTTGCCAGATATACCAAGGATTGTTTTCTTCGTGAAATTGGCCGCCCTGGAACCTCCCTGGACGTTAATGATATTAATGATAACACGGATTTTATGCCGCTTTACGCCCTGGCAGGGAATCCCGCTCTTCACACTGTATGGTATGATAAGGCTAATAAAACCGGCCAAACCTGTACCTGCCGTCAAGCCTGGATCAATTTATCCGGTTTCTTAAATACTCTTACATCGACCAATAGCTGTGTCCAAAAATTTTGGAAAGAAAGATGTTCCCGGGCCGGTCTGGGAGGATACAGCAGCGTTGGATCGGGCCAGAACTTAAGACTGATTTGTGAAAACAAGGCATCTAATTTCGTTAGCAATTATATACTCGGAGGTGCCGGAACATCAGCTTCGATGATTATGCGGCAGATTCTGATTGGTCATCATATATGGGATGTGATCACCGAACGTCCGGCAGAGGAGGCTATTTCCAGGCTTGGAGGCCGGTCGGCAGGTTTAAGTATGCTCGGCATGGGTATTCTAAGTAATGAGTGGATACCAATTATACGGAGTGTTTCGTTTTGTATTTTTATAGGTCTAATCCCCTTTGTCTGTTTATTGATTCCTACTCCCCTTTGTTTTCGGGCAATTTCTTTTATATTCGGGATTTTTGTATTTTTAACCTCATGGGGAATATGTGATGCCCTGGTGCATAGTTTTGCCATGGACAAGACACTTGACCTTTTAGATGAAATCAGGAATTTCAGGCTAGGCTTAAACAGTGTTATATTGTTTGAAAGCGATTCTCAAAAAGCCCTGGCTGTATTTGGGGCAGCCAGATGGTCTGCCATGATGCTGGCAGGTTCCATGAGCATGATGCTTGTAAAATTTGGCGGAGCTACTTTCGGCCATTTTGCCGGACGCATGATGGCGGCCGGATCTGCCGCATCATCCGCTGGCGGGCTCGGCGGGCTGTCCCCCCAGGAAACCAATTCATTTATGAGATCACAGATTGAGACCGGTCCCATGATGACTTATGCCAACCATAATTATAAAGATTCCATTGGTTCTGGAGCTTATGGTGCTCAAACCAGTATTAAAACAGCAACCGGCACCATGGGTGCCATGGGAGGAAATGCGGTTACGGCAGGTGCAGCCATGGGCGGAGCTAATGTTTTTAAGAACCGGGAAAGTGTAGGGCATGGTGATGCGGTGGGCCGGGCAGAAAATATTGATGGTGACTTTATTAATAAAAATGCTGAAAGAACCGTAGGTAATCAATCCGGATGGATACAAGGTGTTGAGGCTCAAGGGGGAGGTGTTTCGATGACTTCCCGCCTTGAAGGTTCAACGAGTGGAGCCAGCTCCGAGGCTGCAGCTGATTTTCAGTCGAAGCATGGAATTAATGCGGTGGGTGATGTGGCATATCGAAATCAATTAAACACTGCGGCTAAACAGACTGCAATCAAGGCAAGAGATGAAATAGCAGGCAGCGGCAGTATCAGCTCTGGCACTTTACAGGGTATGCAGCTGATTGATAGTGATTCTCAGGGCGGCCATACAATGATGAACAGGCACCTGCAGGGAATGGAATTCACGCCTGCGCCAGGAAAAGAAACAAATAATATAGCCGGATATTTTGGCATACAGTCAGGAGATATAGCCGGAAAATCTGTCAGAATGTCAGGGTATTTTGACAATAATGGCGGATTAAAAATGTCTATGATGGATGCCAA
>JASFBJ010000365.1 GCA_030149585.1 Desulfobacterales bacterium
AGCGCATAAGCCGGACAGCATAAGAAGATAGACAGCAAAATCCGGCCTTTTAGATATTTATTGGAAACTGGTCGGGACGACTGGATTTGAACCAGCGACCCCAGCGTCCCGAACGCTGTGCTCTACCAGGCTGAGCCACGTCCCGACTTGGGCAGTTTTGTATGTTATGATGAAATGATTGTCAAACAAAATATTAACCCAGAGATAAATATAGATAATTTCAAATGGCGGATCAAAAGATAATTAAGCCAAAGCTGCTGGATGAGTTAAAAGAGGTTTCAACTGGTCCGGGAGTATATCTGATGAAAGATGATCAGGGAAAAATTCTTTATGTGGGTAAGGCCGGTAATTTAAAAAATCGATTAACCAGCTATTTTACCAGTTTTAATCGGCTGGATACTAAAACTTTCATGCTGGTTATAAAAATAGATACCTTTGAAACGATTTTGACGGCAACTGCCAATGAAGCCCTGATTCTGGAATCTAACCTTATTAAGCGTTATCATCCTCGTTATAATGTAATTTTAAAAGATGATAAACGATATCCCTTTCTTCGATTGAATAAAACAGATCCTTTTCCAAGGCTGCAAATAGTTCGTCGAGTAAAAAAAGATGGGGCTTTTTATTTTGGGCCTTATACATCTGGTATGGCGGTTCAGCGGACTTTAAAATTTATCCATAAAACTTTTAAATTAAGAAAATGCAAGACCCAAAAAGTTCAAAATCGTTCCAGACCCTGCATTAATTATCAGATGGGGACTTGCCTGGCACCGTGCTGCATGAAAGTTGACCAGCAGGTTTATGGTGAAATTGTTAAAGAGGTTATTCTTTTTTTAAAAGGACGTACTCCGGCCCTGTTAAAGCATATTAAAACCAGGATGTTTGAAGCTGCAAATGCCCTGGAATATGAAAAAGCTTCGGTTTTTCGGGATAAACTCCAATCCCTGGAGGCAATTTTAGAAAAACAGATTTCCGTAACTACTGATTTTAAGGATCGGGATGTATTGGCAATTGCCGGGTCAATAGATTGCTTTGTTCTAACCCTTCTTATCGTCAGAGGTGGATTTTTAATGGGCAGCCGGCATTTTCATTTTAATGAAACCCTTTTTTTTGAGCCGGCTCTGATGGAATCATTTATACGACAGTACTATGAAAAAAACAGTTTCATACCTTCTGAGATCCTGGTATCCCACATGCCGGAAGATCTATTATTACTCACTGAATTGCTAAGCGATCTTAAAGAAAAAAAAATCACAATTATTTGTCCTCAGCGGGGAGAAAAGGCTGATCTGATTAAAATGGCCAGGCAAAATGCCGTTAATGAACTGCAACGGGTTATAATAAATAATGCCGCCAGTGAAGATCTCTTAAGAAGGCTTAAGGAAAGCCTGCACATGAAAATAATACCCTGGCGCATAGAATGTTTTGATAATTCTAACCTTGGCGGCAGCCAGCCGGTTGCAGGTATGGTTGTCTTTGAAAAGGGGCGGCCCCAAAAACAATTATATCGGAAATATATAATTAAAACCGTTAAAATTCCCGATGATTATGCCTATATGAAAGAAATTTTATCCAGACGTTACGGCAATGGTGCGGAATCAAAGCCATTTCCTGATCTTTTAATGGTTGATGGGGGAAAAGGACAGTTAAATATTGCCTTATCTGTAATCAGGGAATTAGATCTGGAAGGAGAGTTCGCTATAATTGGAATTGCCAAAAAAAATAATAATAGAGGGGAAATCACAGATAAAATATATAAACCTTTAAGATCAAATCCAGTCAATTTCGGCAGCCAGGGGGATTTGCTCTTATACCTGCAACGCGTCAGAGACGAGGCACATCGATTTGCCATTAGTTTTCACAGGCAGCGCAGAAATAAAAAAACGCTGGAATCGAGCCTGAACTCAGTAAGTGGAGTAGGTAAAAAAAGAAAAGCAATGCTGCTGAAACATTTTGGCAGCATAAAAAAAATCCGGGCGGCAACGCATGAAGAGTTAAGCATTGTGCCCGGAATCAGCCCCAAAACAGCCAGAGCAATCAGCCATTATTTTAAATTAGAAATTGATAATATATAAATAATGCTCTAAATAAGACCTGTTATTATAAAGTGTTTATCAAGTCTTTAAGTTCCTGAACTGCCTGGGCGGATTTCATCAGAGCTGTGTTTTCGTCTGCAGTCAAGTCAATCTGGATCACCGACTCTATTCCATTTGAACCCAGTTTAACCGGAACTCCAATAAAAAGGTCGTTAATGCCGTACTCACCTTGCAGATAAGCAGCGCAGGGCAGAATTTTTTTCTTGTCTTTAAGGATTGATTCAGCCATTTCAACTGCCGCTGAAGCTGGAGCATAATAAGCACTGCCGGTTTTTAGCAGCTTGACAATTTCAGCACCGCCATTAGCTGTTCTGGTTACCAGAGCATCGATTCTGTCAGGTTCCATAAGTTCGGTAATGGGAATTCCAGCTACAGTGGAAAAACGGGGCAAAGGAACCATTGTATCGCCATGTCCTCCAAGAACAAAGGCATGAATATTTTCAACCGAGACATTCAACTCCATTGCGATAAAAGATCTGAATCTGGCTGAATCAAGCACACCAGCCATGCCGATAACCCTGTTTTTAGGAAAACCGCTGGTTTTATAAGCAACATGACACATGGCATCCAGTGGATTACTAATAATAATTAAAATTGCATCAGGAGATAATTTTATGATCTCCTGCACAACATTTTTCATGATACCTGCATTGGTACTGATTAAATCATCGCGACTCATTCCAGGCTTGCGGGGAATTCCAGCTGTGATAATTACAATATCCGAATCCCTCGAATCTTCATAGGTGTTTGTACCAATAAGGTGGGCATCATGTTTTTCAATTGGCGCAGCTTCAGTTAAATCAAGAGCCTTTCCCTGCGGCACACCCTCAACTATATCTACTAATACCACATCACATAGCTCTTTTTCCGCAAGTCTCTGGGCAGCTGTAGCTCCGACATTTCCAGCACCAACCACTGTCACTTTTTTATCCATAACATTCTCCTTTATAACTTGTTTTAGAAAATACTCAACACTTGCAATTTATATTTTATTATTATAGTCAGATTTTTGCTTAAATATCTAATAAAAAAATTAGATAAAAAATTAATGCAGCTCACCGCATTTAAGGCACATATATTGCGTATTATTTCCATTATTATTATAAGGAACGAGGACAAAATAACTTCCTCAACTATGCATCACAGCTTCAGGCCA
>JASFBJ010000366.1 GCA_030149585.1 Desulfobacterales bacterium
ATGGCCTGAAGCTGTGATGCATAGTTGAGGAAGTTATTTTGTCCTCGTTCCTAAGGAGTAGCGAACCACACTGCCACGAGTCATGCGGATGTGGCAAAGTGGGCTTAAACGGATACGCAGAGCAGCATAAAAAACAACCTCTTTTTAAAAATAGAATTACTACCTTTAAAGGGCTGATGTTAGAGATGTAACAGTATCCATCAACGTTTTCAGGGGAAAAGGTTTAGCCAAGACTTCATCAAAATCAAGTTCTTTAAGGTTCCACGGTGTACCTGAGATTCCAATAACCGGGGTATGGCTATTTTCAGATCTGCGAATATGTCGAATCACTGCTTTCCCATCGACTATCGGCATGCATATATCTGTAATTACCAGATCAAAATTTTCCGTATCAAATTTTTTTATCCCACTTGCCCCGCCGTTTGCGGTTTTCACATCAAAATTCAGCTTAAGAAGGACCATCTTGATCATATCCAGAATCATTTTTTCATCATCTATAACCAGTGCTTTCGTCATCTTCCTCCTCATTTCGCTGGAATTTGGGAATCTCAAGATATATCAGGAACGTAAAATTTACAAATCCAATTGAGGGGTGGCAAGAGAATGTTATAAATTTTATTTTTTTAAAATTTATAATAAAATTTAAGAATGGATGTTAGTATAGCACTGAAAAAAGGTTGTCAACCATGATCAGGGCTGTTTTCTGCGGATTAGTCACAGGGATGCTTGCTTATCGCATATCCTTCCGTTATTATACATAAATATTAACAAATGGCATTTAACTCGCTATAATTATTTTATTTTTAAACCTAAGTAACTTCGTATAATATTTTAGCTAGGTTGATGCGCATCAGCGATTTTGAAATAATACCCAATTAATATAAATGCTCCATTTTTCTTTTGTTTTTAGCTTTTTACTCAATTTTTACCTGATTCACCTTTTATCTAAACCTTATATTTGCCAAAATCATCCGGCGATAATTTTTTAAGGTACTCAGCCCATTTTTTGCCCTCCTCACTCTTGTCCAAAATTTCAGCATCCTTGCCACCCATATTGGATCTGACTATGACATTATCCTCCACATAAATCGGAGCCTTATATCTTATAGCCAAAGCAATGGCATCGCTGGGCCTGGCATCCATTGAAAAGGTCTTATCCTTTGATAAAAAATAAATTTTAGCATAAAAAGTATTATCTATTAAATCACATACTTCAACCTTTGATACATCAATTTCCAAAATATCTGTAAAATTTTTAAAAAGATCATGAGTCATGGGACGATCAAATTTTATATCCTGCAAGGCTGATGCAATAGATGTGGCTTCCAGCAGCCCAATCCAGATAGGGATTATCTGATTTTCATCCTCGGATTTCAAAATAACAATAGGTGTATTAGTTGCAGGATCAATGGTCAGGCCTGCTATATTTACTTTAAGTAACATCACTTATTCTCCTTTCAGATCATAAAGATGGGATAAAGATTAAGGGTTGACCGGTTTCCCCCAGAGAGAATGGGCCAGAGCCTTTTCTATTTTAACATCAATCAGCATACCTGCCAAATTTCCAGGTTTCTTCTTATAACCATTATTTTGGCAAAAATTAACAATTTTATTAGCAGATGTTCGACCCGCCCATTGAAAGAATTGGTGATCTAAACTATTATTTAAATCATTTTCACAACTATTCCTGGCTACCTGTTTTTTGCTCAGGCCATCGACCAAAACTGTTTCTATTTTCCCGACCTTTGCCTGATTTTTCTGCAGTGTGTATTTCTCCTGTAAATTCAGTAAAATCTGAAGCCTTTCTTTTTTTTCATTTTCACTCACTTTATTTGAAAAACGGGCTGCTGAGACATTTGGCCGATCAGAATAAATAAAGGCAAAAAGGCCATCAAATCTAATCTGCTCTACCAATTTCAAAGTAGCTTCAAAATCTTGATCTGTCTCTCCGGGAAACCCAACGATGATATCAGAAGTTATGGCTATTTCCGGGGAAATTTGACGCAAATTATCAACCTTTTCAAGATATATCCGGCGTGTATATTTCCTGTTCATTCTACGCAAAACATCATCTGAACCGGATTGAACCGGCAGGTGAATATGCCGGCACAGCTTATCCAGATCCCTAAAAGAGTTCATTAAATCATTTGAAAGATCTTTAGGATGGCTGGTAGTAAATCGAATACGGTGAAGCCCTTTAATCTCATTCACCATCCTTAATAATTCGGGAAAAGAGAACATATTCTCTTTCAAACCATAGCTGTTTACATTTTGTCCAAGCAGGGTAACTTCGCGGGTACCGCCTGCAACCAGGGCTTTAATCTCGGTGATAATATCTTTTGGATGTCTGCTGGCTTCCCTTCCTCTGACATGTGGGACAACGCAATAGGTGCAATAATTATCACAACCACGCATTATTGTAATAAAAGAAGAAACATCGCTATTACACGGCGTGTCAGTGTCAAACTCACCCGGCTGGATTGTCTCAAACATTTTAACATCTACAATTCGACTCTTTTTTTCAGTGACCTGCTGTATCATTTTCGGCAAGCGTCCTATGGCATGCGTGCCAAAAACAATATCCACCCAGGGTCTGCCTGCCAGTATTTTTTTCCCGGCCTGCTGAGCAAGACATCCCCCAACTGCAATGATCAATGAGCTGTTTTTCTGTTTTATTTTTGCAAGGCGACCCACAAAACTAAATGCTTTTTGCTCTGCTTTTTCTCTGATAGAACAGGTATTGACGATTATAAGATCAGCTATTTCAAGAGAATCCGTCGAATTATAACCTAATGGTTTTAAATGACTTAAAATTTTATCGGAGTCATAAACATTCATCTGGCATCCAATGGTACAGATATATATTTTTTTTGTTTCCATAAATTTACTCAATCTGAATCAGCAGACCTCGAAAATGGATTAAAATCGCATAATTTTTCCAGCATCAAATTTTTTCCAAGATCTTCAAGCACACCAGATGCTTCCATCTCACAACCAGGGGCAATATTCAAAGAGACTATCCCCAGCTCTTGATCAATGGTTGTCATAACAAGCAGGCCATCATAACCTTCAAAAATAAACTTTACAAAGGCAATCTGGCTGCGATCAATGCGATAATATTTTTTATGAATTTTCATAGTATCTATAATCTCTTTGGTATCACTATCAGATTCAAAATTTCAATATAAAATATATTTAAGCAAAGAGCCCATTCCCGCTTAATTGGTCGAGTACAACTTTTAATTTTGCG
>JASFBJ010000128.1 GCA_030149585.1 Desulfobacterales bacterium
TTATAGGAAAAAATGGCGCCGCGAAATATAAAGCTCGTTCCGAATCGCAATGCAAATGGCCTGTTTAATAAAAATGCGGACTAAAACATGGCTTGCTGAAACAGCTTTTTAATATCAAGCTGATTGAGCGTTTCTGTGAATATATTACTTATGACTTTTTCGCTGGTATTTCTCCCCAATAATTTAAACCGTTCTGAGGTTCCACTGATTTTTTCCCGGGCAATAAGCTGATTATCCCTGGTAAGATTGACTTCATAACTAACTTGAGTTATCCAGTTAAAACCTTCTCGCCTGATTTGAAAAATTTTTAATATTATTTCAAAAACAGCCATATTGTCCTTTGGAGGTGATGCTATTATTACTCCTTCATTTTGCAACCGTTGTTTAAAGGCTTCCTTAAAAAGGGCAGGCAAATGAAAAATGCCGGCCTGAGTAATATTATCCGGACTGCGCCCCAAAGATAAACCAAATTTGTTGTCCTGGTTTTGAAATTCAGCCTTTATTGCATCTCCAAAAACCACTTTATCCTCTCTTTGGTCTTTAATAATGATTACGACGGTTTTACCTTTTAAATGATCAGATAAAGGTGGAAGCTGATAAGTAATATTAAGATGCGCTGGTTTGGCACAGGCCAGAATAATCAACGCTGGAATAAATATTATAAACCAATGAGTTAAATATTTTTTTAAATTTTTCATTATTGATCCAATACCTTTCTTATTATGCCGGCCATTTTTTTTATAGCAAAGGGTTTTAAGAGAAATTCTTTAATTCCCAAGGATAGGGCTTTTTCACGATTGATAACATTACTGAAACCAGTACATAAAATAACGGGTATATCCGGCCTTATCTTTATCATTTTTTGGGCCAGCTCAGAACCAGTCATATTTGGCATGATCTGATCCGTTATCACCAGATCATAGTGGTCAGGATGCTGTTTAAAATCTTCCAAGGCCTTTATGCTATCCATATAACATATAACCTTATAGCCAAAATGCTCAAGCATATGTTTTTCCATTTCAACGATCTGCTTTTCATCATCAATGAGCAAAACTCGTTCAGTGCCTGTCAGAGCTGGTGCTTGCTCATCCAAAGGCAAAGCAGCTGGTCGCGATTGATCGTTTTCAGGGAAAAACACATTAAAGGTACTACCCTGACCAGGTTCGCTTTCTACAGTGATAAAGCCTTGGTGGTTATTTATAATATTATGAGCAACAGACAGGCCAATACCGGCTCCTTTATTTTTCTTTTTTGTAGTAAAATAAGGGTCAAAAATTTTCTGCTTAATCTTTTGGTCCATACCATGGCCGGTATCTGTAATGCTTAATTGAATATAGGGGCCGGCGTTTTGGGGACTAATAATCATCAAGGCGGTGTTGGGCTGAATATCAATTTTTTGCATACTTACCGTTAGAATCCCGCCTTGTTTTTCCATGGACTGAAAGGCATTGGTGCAAAGATTTATTACCAGTTGATGAATTTGAATCTGATCACCCAGAATCAGACCACAGTTATCTGCCAGATGCGTTTCAATTTTAATAGTTGCCGGGATTGTCGCACGGATTACTTGAAGGACTTCTTTAATAATTGGCTTTAAGTCAACAGGTCTATGCAATGTATGATCTGTTTTGCTAAAACTTAAGATTTGTTGAATAAGGTTTTTTGCACGATTTGCGGCCTTAATAATTTGCTGCATGTTATCTTGAATGATTTCATCTGTTGCAAAATCATTCTGGGTTATTTCAGCATAACCTATAATTGGGAAAAGAATATTATTAAAATCGTGTGCAATGCCACTGGATAAGGTTCCAATGGCTTCCATTTTTTGAGACTGTAAAAGCTGTTCCTCCAAATATTTGATATGGGTTATATCCGTTAGATAATTTAAGGTGGCAGGTTTTTGTTCCCAATTAATTTTTACCTCATTTAGTATTACCCATAATACAGAACCTGTTTTAGTTATAATCCTGAATTGATAGGTGCCTGTAAATTGTTTGCCCCGCAATCTTTTTAGATGGCGGGCTATCACCAGTTTACGATCTTCCGGATGAATAATATCAATAAACTGGATTTTTCTGAGTTCTTTGGCAGAGTATCCTGAAATTTTCTCGGCCATTGGGTTGGCAAATTTGAATGTAAAATTCTGGATTATAAAAATTGCTTCAATAGCATTTTCCACCATAATCCGGTAATTATCTTTAGATTTTGTCGGTTTTTGGACTGTTTTATCCATTGAAATGTTCTCCAAAATATTCCACTATAAATATTTTGATTCTCTGTTTGCAAATTGGGCGTTCGCCATTTGTCAGTTTAGAATCTAATATAATTTTTCCTTTAATATAATTTCCTGCTTAATCGGGTTTTTTAAAAGAACTGCTATCTCATTTTTATGCCTTCGGACAATTATGCCTGAAATATCCATGGTAACGCCGCAAAAAAGAGTTACCACTCCCTTAATTTTTTTTTTAAATTTGCTATTTTGCTTGTTAAGAAATCTAATACCAGTCTCTGAAATATCCAAAATATCATAAGAATCTTTATTAATCAATAAAACAGGTTTTTTATCAGAATTATAGGCGACCCGTAAAACATCACGTTTTATCAAAACTTCATTATGCTGGGATTCTGCCAAATCACCTTCAGTGCCATGTCTGAAAACCGTCAGCAACACAAGAAAATTAATAAAAGGGAAAATGATCAGAATAAAGAGCAATAAAATGACCAGCCCTCCCAAATCAAGTCCTTTGGTAAAAAAGATAAAAAGGATAATTCCGATTTGAATGATATTGGTAATAACGGCCAGTATTTTCAAAGGATAATCTCTGTAATTTGCTGAAAAATTAATCTTTCCTTATTAATTCATCATCACATAATTTTTAATTTGAGACAAGGTAAAATTGAATGAAGATCGGGTTTACGTTTAACCCCTAAGTTTCTATATTCCTCCTTGGATTGACTTTAAAATTTACAACTGCTATAAATATTAGCTAAGGGTTATTGAAAAAATGTAATATATGGCCTTTTTCAATATATGAAATCAAAAATCAATTATAGCCGGGCTCTGTTTTAAAAGTTATGATTAGAAAAGCAACAATTCTCGATATTAAACCAATCCACGAACTTTTACAATTTTACGGGCTAAAAGGTGAACTGCTTGCCAGGCCTTTAAGTGAACTCTATGATCATCTAAGAGATTTCTGGGTATTTGTAGATGAGGCTAAAGGCAAGATTGCAGGGTGCTGTGCATTGCAATTTTGCTGGGAAGATCTTGCCGAGATCAGATCACTTGCAGTGTTGCCGGAGTATTCAGGGCAGCAAATAGGAAGCCGTCTGGCTAAAACAGCTTTGAAGGAAGCTCGTGATTTTAAAATAAAAGAGATTTTTACCTTAACCTATCGCCCTGGTTTTTTTAACAGGCTTGGGTTTTTGGAAATAGAGCGCTCCAAATTACCCCTTAAAATCTGGGCGGATTGCATTCTCTGTGTTAAATTTCCTGATTGCGATGAAATCGCCATGATGAAACAATTAGAATGAAAACCGAACATAAATAACATTCCCCGTCTCATAGAAAAATTTGCCTGGTTCCCATGCGCCAGCGTGGGAACGAGAAACCTGTCCCTTATTGCTCAAAACTTTTGACATAAATAAAAGGCTTGACAAACTTACTTACCTGTTAGTAAAAAAGAATTACAGGATACCTTGCAAATGAAAAAGAAAAATAGTGAAAGGCTCCCTTCCCGGGAACGCAAAATCCAGGTACTGAATGCAGCCCGCTCTCTTTTTGCGAAGCAGGGATATAATAAGACTACTTTAGATGAAATTGCTCGGCAAGTGGGCATAAGTCGCCCCAGAGTTATTCAGTTATTTGGCTCCAAGCTTAAAATTTACGAAACAATTGCCCAAACAGCCTATACATCACATCCCCTTGACAAAGACCTTGAAGACCCCATCAAAAGAAAAGATGATTTCGGTGTTTTTCAGGCCTTTGCCGCTCATATCCTCTTTCATACAGCTAAAAAAGCAGATCGCGAAATATTCAAGATTCTCATGTACGCCACTCTTAAAGAGGACACTTTTCATCAGATCCATTATAAAAAAAAAGATACTCTTATGATAAGCCGTTTGGCGGATTATGTGCGTGCCAGAATTGCTGATGGGGCTTTCAGGCAGATGGATTATCGTACTGTAATATATGCCTATCAGGCTATGATATCTAATATTGCAATGTATAAAAATGTTTTACAGGGCATGAAATTTATAACAATTGAAAAGCTCAGCCGTGATTGCGCCCGTATTTTTTTGGATGGCCTTGCAATTGCCCCTGAAAAAAAAGATGCAGCGCGGGCTGAGGCAAAGGAGGTGATAAAATGAGCGGTAAACGTATTATAGATTTGAGTATCAGCATAGAGGCAGGCCTTCCCAGTGATCCACCTATCATGATTCCGGAAATTGATTATATTGATCATTTAGAAGGCGCTGAGCAAATGAAAGAATTTTTCCCAGGCCTTAAAAAAGAACAATTACCTGATGGTCTGGGCTGGGCCATGGAATTTTTGAAGCTCACCACCCACACTGGAACTCATCTGGATGCCCCGTGGCATTATCATCCTGTTATGGATGGAGGAAAGCCTGCTTTAACCATTGATAAAATTCCCCTTGAGTGGTGCATGAGCGATGGTGTGCTTCTTGATTTCAGTCATAAGGCTGATGGTGAGAGAATTACAGTCAAAGATCTGGAAAAGGAGCTGGCGCGCATTGAATATGAAATCAAGCCTCTTGATATAGTACTTATTCGCACAGATGCGGATAAATACTGGGGCAGTCTTGATTATCTTGTAAAAGGCGCGGGCATGGATCGTGACAGTACTCTTTTTCTTCTTGAGAAAGGTGTCAAAGTGGTGGGCATTGATGCATGGAGTTGGGATCGGCCCCTGCCCTTTCTGGCCGAGGAGTTTAAAAAAACAGGCGATCCCAAGGTAATCTGGGAAGCTCATTTTGCAGGTATTGAAATTGGTTATTGTCATATGGAAAAGCTGACAAACCTTAAAGCCATTGGACGTTCGCACGGCTTTATAATCTGCTGTTTTCCTGTGAAGATTAAAAATGCAAGCGCTGGATGGACCCGTCCAGTGGCCATTATAGAAAATGAATAGATAAGAAGTTTCGGGATTTGTTTTTGTTTACAAAAGTTTAAAACTAATTAAAGGAGAATGGAAATGAAGAATTTTAAACATATAATAATGGTTATAACCATGACCTTTCTGATGCTGAGCGGGATGTTTTACACCCCGGCAATGGCTAAAACTTATAAGATGACATCTGCTGCCGGACATCCCCCGATTTTTCTGTGGGTTACACTGACCAGAGATTTTTTTATTCCAGAAGTGGATAAACGCCTGGCTGCAGCAGGCGGCAAAGACAAAATCATCTGGAACCAGGCTTATGGAGGAACAATAGCTAAACTGGGAGGCGTGCTTGAGGCTGTTGAGGAAGGCATTGTGGATCTGGGTTTTGTAGGCACTATCTTTGAAGCACCCAAAATGCCCCTTCATAATGTGAGCTATATGACTCCCTTTGGCACCAGTGATATCTTTAAAATAGTTGATATTATGGCTGAACTTCAGGAAAATATTCCAGCAGTTGCCAATGAATGGACCAAATATAATCAGGTCTATCTTGGCGGAGTCGGCCTTGACACCTATGGTCTTTTAACCAAATTCCCCGTTAATACGGTTGACGATATCAAAGGTCATAAAATAGCAGCTCCAGGCCCATCAGCAAACTGGATCAAGGGCACAGGGGCTGTTGCTGTAGCCGCCAATCTTAATACCTACTATAACGGTATTAAAACCGGAGTTTTTGAAGGCGCCCTTACTTTTATGACTGCTGGCGCGGCAATCAAGGTCTACGAAGTAGCGCCGAATATCTGCATGGTTAATTTCGGTGCCCAGTTTGCAGGAGGCCTTTCCGTTAACAAAGATGTTTTTGACTCATTTCCTCCTTATATGCAAAAAATTTTCAGGGAAGTTGGTGCCCAATACTCTGTAAAACTGGCTCAAGCCCAGACTGATAAGGCTAAAGGCGCCATGGAAACTATGAAAAAGGCAGGCGCAAATATCAAGTATTTGTCTGATAAGGAGCGTACCCGATGGGCTGGAAAACTGCCTGAGGTGCCCATGAACTGGGCTGCCTCAATGGAAAAAAAGGGTCTTCCCGGCAAAAAAGTCCTTAAAGGTTTTCTTGATGGATTGCGCAAGCGCGGAGTCGTACTGGTGCGGGAGTGGGATAAATAGACCATGCCTTTTCAGAATCATGAAAATAAGGTCGTTAAGAAAAGCTTTTGGCAACACCTTAAACAGCTTAGATATGATAATATAACATCTGTCATGAACTCCATTGGAACTGTCTGGGTTTTTGTGCTTTTGGTGATTATCAATCTGGATATCGGGGGCAGGGCTCTTTTCAATCATCCCATCAGGGGAGTGCCGGAGATTGTGGCTTTATCCATTGTGGCTTGTGTCTTTATGCAACTGGCACATACTCTGAAGGTTGGCCGTTTAACTCGTTCCGATATTTTGCTGAACTGGCTGGCAAGAAGATATCCTGCGCTGGAATACCTGTTAAACGGAATTTATCATCTTATTGGAGCCGGCCTCATGGTAATCCTTTTTGTTGCCAGCCTGCCGCTGTTTACTAAAGCCTGGCGGCTTGATGTGTATGTGGGCGCCCAGGGCGATTTCATGGCTCCTGTTTGGCCTGTAAAGCTAATCATTCTAATTGGTTGTGCAGCTGCCGCTATCCAGTTTCTGCTTATAGCAGTCGAGAATTTTATGCGCCTGATTAAATATCCGGTCAAACCTCTGGTTAAAAAATCAGATCAGCCTGATAATGAAAAGGGGGCGTTAAATGAGTGATTTACAGATAGGCTTTCTCTCCATTATTGGTATTTTATTTCTGATTTATTCAGGTATGCATGTGGCGATCGCTTTAAGTCTGCTGTCATTTCTTGGTGTCTGGCTTATACGAGGCAGTTGGGGCATAGCTGCCAAACTTTTGGCGCTGGCTGCGGCCGACAGCATTTCCGGTTATATATTCGGAGTGGTGCCTCTTTTTGTGTTAATGGGGTTATTTATTTCTGTTTCAGGTATTGGCAAGGACACTTTTGATGTTGCCAACAGGCTTTTTGGAAGGCTGCGGGGAGGGTTAGGAATTGCCACAGTTGCGGCAAATGCAGTATTTGCCGCTGTAACCGGCATTTCAATTGCGTCTGCGGCTGTATTTACCAAAGTGGCTGTACCTGAAATGGTCAGGCTGGGTTATAAACCAAGATTTGCCGTTGGTGTTGTTACGGGCTCGTCAGTGCTTGGGATGCTGATTCCTCCAAGCCTGCTGTTGATTCTCTTTGGAGTTTTAACTGAAACCTCTATTGGAGATCTGTTCAAGGCTGGAATTATGCCCGGAATTGTTCTTTCAATTGGTTTTTCAGCTATTATTCTGGTTATGGCCTATTTTTTCCCGGATTATGTCAACCAGACATCAGATTGCAAAAAATCAGATCAGATCGAAATGAGTTTGACAACCGCAATAGGAAAATTAATTCCCATAGCGCTTTTAATAGGGCTGGTTCTTGGCGGCATTTATGCCGGCTGGTTTACCCCTACGGAATCAGGAGCAGTCGGGGCTTTTGGGGCTTTAGTGCTGAGCCTTTTGAAAAGACAGCTGACCTGGGCAGGGCTGTGGCATGTGTTGACCGAGACAGGCCATGTAACGGTTTCGATTCTTTTTCTGATCATTTCCGCCAATGTTTATGGGCGTATGCTGGCCTTATCAGGCATTACCGGTTTTGTCGGCACCTGGATCAATGAATCAGGCATGGGGTTTTATTCAGTACTGACTATCTATTTAATAATAGTTCTGCTAATGGGCACTATTCTTGATTCAACATCTATTTTAATGATTATTGTGCCTCTTATCTACCCCATTATGCAATCTTTTGGGGTGGATTTCGTGTGGTTTGGTCTGATAACCGTTATTGCTATTGAGGTGGGGCTTATAACACCGCCCTTAGGGATTGCCGCCTATGTTGTTAAATCCACACTGGATGACCAGAGCATAACATTAAATGATGTTTTTGCAGGGGCCTTTCCCTTTGTAATTATGATGATTATTATTCTTGTGCTGGTGGTCATTTTTCCCCAGATCAGTCTGGTTCTGGTCAGATAGTAATTATTTTTCAAAAATATTTTAAAAGAGAGGTTATATAAAAAATGACTGAGAATTTGAAAAACAAAGTAGTTATTACCGCAGCTCTGACAGGGGCAATTCACACGCCTGCCATGTCGCCTTATCTGCCGATAACTCCCAGCCGGCTGATTGACGAAATCATTGCTGTTTATAAGGCTGGTGCTGCAGTTGCTCATCTGCATGTAAGGGATCCTGAAACAGGTATTCCAACGGCTGACCAGGATATTTTCATGGAAATTGCAACAGAAGTAAAAAAGCAGTGCGATATTATTCTTTGCACAACAACCGGAGGACGACTTGGAGAACCAGTTGAAAAAAGAGTCAAGGTGGTTTCCACCCTGAAGCCGGAACTTTCCTCATTAAATGCAGGCTCTTTAAATTTTGCTCTTTTTCATGTCATAGGCAAAGTCAAAGAGTGGAAATATGAGTGGGAAAAACAGTATCTTGAACAAACTGAGGATTATATATTCCCCAATACTTTTAAAACCATGCGGCAATTTCTTGATGTTTTTAATAAAATGGGGACAAAACCCGAATTTGAAATTTATGATGTTGGCATGATTAATAATCTGGCCTTTTTGATTGAAGCAGGTTATATCAAAAAGCCGGTTTACCTGCAATTTGTCATGGGAATTCTGGGCGGGATTCCAGCCACTCCGGAAAACCTTGTATTTCTGGTTGAAACTGCAAGAAAGGCGATCGGAGATTTTCAATTCTCTGTGTGCGCTGCCGGTCGTTTTCAGTTCAGGATGTGTACCCAGTCCTTTCTTTTAGGCGGCAATGCAAGAGTAGGGCTGGAAGATAATTTATACCTTTCAAAAGGAATTTTGGCAAAAAGCAATGCCGAGCAGGTTGAAAAAATAATTCGTATTGCCGAAGAACTCGAACTTGAACCGGCAACTCCATCGGAAGCACGTGAAATCTTGAAATTAAAAGGCCTTGATAAGGTAAATTTTTAAAATCAGAGCGCTTTATTTCCCCCAGTTGCTTGGTTTGGTCATGGGGTTACCAAAAGAGCAAGTGGGGGTGACAAAGCCGCTATTTTTTTTACTATAGCTTTAGTGTGTCTATTAATAAATCTTTCCATCCCCCATTAAACCGCTCCTCCCATAGATAATTTTTTTAAGGTTTCATCTAAATGTTTTCTGGTGTTGCGAGTATCGATGATAGCCTCCCTGACTCTCGTTGAAACCAGTTCCAACAATTCGGACTCTTCCATATTGGTCGGCATATCAGGATTATACGCGGCAATAGCATTGCGCACCATTTTAGCTGACGAAGTGTTTTCTTTCCTGTCCAAAAGCTCTATTTTTTTGATTTGTGCCGGAGAAATCGAAAACTGTTTTCTCACTAATTTTCCAGCTACTTGCATGCATCAATTTCCTGTTATTAATAAAAAATAATTAGTTTATATGTGTATACATACACAACAACATATGCAAGTTTTTTAAAAATCGTAAAACCGACAAGTTTTTAGCTTGTGGGATATGAAGTTTCATCTCGGATGTTTCGTGTCTTTTTTTGACGAATTAGATTTGACACAAAATCAACACTATGCCATTATAGTGTCACAAAATATACATTATATTGTGGCACCAAATCAACGGAGTAGGGGACATAAGAATGAATAAGAAGAAAGGAACAGATTATGTTTGTTGGAAGATTAAAAGAGCTGAAACAGCTTTTAGATTTATTTGATTTAAAAAAAGCATCTCTTGTTGT
>JASFBJ010000129.1 GCA_030149585.1 Desulfobacterales bacterium
AATAACTTCCTCAACTATGCATCACAGCTTCAGGCCATCTTTGCCCGATCTAAAAGTACAAAAATCTTGAAATAGCTCGCTATTCCTGCAACTTTTGTACTTTTATATCGAACAAACCTGACCTAAATCTATGCGCCTGCTTGCGGAAGTTATTTCGTCCTCGTTCCTAAAAAAACCATATTTGGATTATCGGCAGTTCAGGTATATTTCTAAAGTAAAATAAATATAAAGGGTGGGAAAAAAAAGAACGGGGATGTCAAACAGGTCGCAGCCGTTTGGCAATCGGATAACGCCGGCCTTCGCCAAAAGCTTTGCTGGTAATTTTAAGGCCAGGCGCTGCCTGATTGCGTTTATATTCATTTTGATCGACCCGTGTAATTACATCAGCGACGATTTTTGGGTCATACCCTTGTTTAACCAGATCATCGATTCCTTTAGCCTCTTCGATATATCCTTTTAATATGGGGTCAATTATCTCATAGGGTGGCAAATCATCCTGATCAGTCTGATCCGGCTTTAACTCAGCAGAAGGTGGTTTTGTTATTATTCGGGCAGGGATAATCTCTTGCTCCTGATTAATCAGATCAGCTAAATTATACACCAGGGTTTTAGGAAGATCAGAAATTACTGCCAAACCGCCGTTCATATCACCGTAAAGGGTGCAATAGCCCACTGCCAGCTCTGATTTATTGCCGGTTGAAAGTACCATGCATCCGTTTTTATTGGAAAATCCCATAAGGAGAGTACCTCTGATACGAGCTTGAATATTTTGTTCAGTGATACCTGGGCTCTCTTTTTTAAAATCAGGTACAAGATATTTTAAGAATGTTTTAAACATTTCATCAATGGGAATTGTTGAAAGCTCAACTCCAAGATTATCAGCCAGCGCCTTTGTATCTTCAAAATTTTCCCTGGAAGTATATGCAGACGGCATAAAAATGGCGGTGACATTTTCTTTGCCTAAAGCCCGAACAGCCAGATAAAGGGTCATGGCCGAGTCGATTCCACCGCTTAAACCCACAACAGCCGTTGAAAAGCCGCATTTTATAACATAGTCATGGATTCCCATAATCAGCGCTTTTTCCACGGCTTTTTTTTCTGTTGATGAGATCGGATGAATATCTCCCATTAGGGATTGAGTATCAAAAACCACCAGGTCAGGTTCAAAATCTTTGGCCTGGGCGGCAATATCGCCATTTGGCGTAAATGCCGCGCTGATACCGTCATAAAGAACACTGTCATTGCCACCCACCTGGTTGCAAAATATAAGAGGAACCTGATATTTTTTGGCAATTGCTGAGAGCATCCGGCTTCTAAAGCGGTTTTTTCCCATATAATAGACTGAAGCTGAAATATTGATTATCAAATCCGCACCAGCCTGGATCAATAGAGCCACAGGGTCAACAGGGTATAGCTGCTTTGCGAATATATCCTTATCATTCCAGGCGTCTTCACAAATAGTCAGACCGATTCCAAGACCTTTATAGTAAAAAACAGAGCTTTTTGTGCCTGGAGCAAAGTGGCGCCTTTCATCAAATACATCGTAGGTCGGCAGCAATCTTTTATGGGTTATATGCAAAATCCGGCCATTTTCAAATAATACCCCACTGTTAAACAGGGGTTTGTCCAGATTTTCAGGATTTTCACCAATATAACCGCAAATCACACCAATTCCTTCAACCTTTTTTATCAACTTTTTTAAACAATTCAAATTGGCCTTAACAAACTCTTTTTTTTCCAGCAGATCCCTGGGGGGATAACCAGACAAGACCAGTTCTGAAAACACCACCAATTCGCAGCCCATTTTTTTTGCCTGAACCGTTTGGGCGTAAATACTCTTAAAATTATGGTGAAAATCACCAATAACAGGATTTATTTGGGCAATCGCAATTTTCATAAATATTTAACCTTTGTCTGCTCGATTTTATATTTGAACTGTTTCTTCTTTTCCTGGCACCCATGCCTGATATCCGTTGCTATGAAGATGCCCGGCAAAGGCTTTTGCCTGTTTATCTTCACCGTGAACCACGGCTATTTGTTTTACCTGTAAATTTGATTTATTTAAAAACCGCAACATTTCATTTTTATCAGCATGGGCGCTAAATCCGTCGATTTTTACTACTCTGGCTCGCAGGGGATATTTTTTATTTTATATAGAGCAGATCTCACAAGTTTATAATTTAAATATTGGGCATCTGATTCCTGAATATGAGCAGAATCAGGTAAGAGATAAGCACAGGCATCAGTGGTAGCCCGGGTGCATATGATCCGTCCGTTAAAACCTTTTTGAACAAGAAGTGGAATCCGGCCTGAATGATCAATATGCGCATGCGAAAGAACCATATTGGTGATTATTTCAGGATCAAAAAGAAACTTTCTGTTTTTTTGGTTTGTATCTTTCCTTCTTCCCTGAAACATACCGCAGTCGAGCAGTATTTTATCATTTCCAGTAGATATCAGATGGCATGATCCAGTGACTTCGCGAACAGCGCCGTAGAATGTGACTTCCATAAAATTTTCTCTTTTTCTTATTTTTCAACTTCCCAGTTAACCTGAAAATTATTTTTAAGAACTGAAACAAGATGGCCGTTAAATCTGAACTGTTCAACAAGCCATATTTTATCATTATAATCAATGCACACCTGATTGATTGCCGGCAGAGAAATAATTTTGCAGCGGGATAATCCAGAAAGCCCTGTACCCTCTGCTTTAAGAACAGCCTCTTTGGCTGTCCAAAAGCGAAAAAAGATATCATCCTGGTCTGGATTGCCGCCGGCCAGGTCCCACTCTTTTTTACCGGCAACTTTTCGAATCAGGGCATTGGAACAGGGTCTTATTTTTTCAAGATCAATTCCAATCCGCGTGTTTGCAACAACGCCGGCAACATAGGTCGGCTTATGGCTAATGGACCAAAAAACTCCATTAAGCGGCAAGGGCGCCCTGTTTTGATCTTTAGGTAACTGGGCCAGAACAACTCCTGATTTTTTTACTGAGCGGTATAGCGCCTGCCTTGCTCGAAAACTCAAGGCTTGCACCATTAGACGGCCATTTAAAAGGCGATCGCCTTTATCAACAGATAAGATTACAGGATTGATTACTGAATTCTCAAAAAAACTCATATTGACAAAGCATTACACAGTTTTTAGAATGAGACAAGTTAATAATTTCGCATTGAGAGGCAGTTTAAAGATCTTATGAAAAAGGAAGAGTTTGATTTTTGGCAAGACCATTCAACCAACTATCTTAAAATGGCTTTTAGTCATGACCATCAGGAAATTATTCATAATCCGGACGGAGTTGGTGAAAGAACCGGTGAGTGTGGCGATACCGTTAAAATATTTTTAAGTATGAATTCAGATCTTGTTCAAGCAGTTTCTTTTGATAATAACGGCTGTCTGAATACCAATGCCTGTGCTAATGCTGTGGCGATTCTGGTTGAGGGTCAAAGTCTGGAAACGGCATGGAAGCTGATGCCTGAGGATGTGGCAAAATATCTGAAGACATTGCCAAAAGACCATTTCCACTGTGCCGAGCTGGTTGTGGGCGCTTTATATCTGGCCTTATCAAGTCTCGACGAAGCAGATAAGACATCCTGGAAAAAACTTCAGGGTAAGTGCCCCAGAAATAAATCCACCTAAATAGTGCATGAACTCAAGATATTGATTTTCTCATTCGCTCTTTTTTTATTCAAATTATACCTTCCATAATTATTTTATCATTGACAAATTATACTCATTGATATATATAAACTCTCTTATTTGGAAGTAATAATTATTTTATCAATCATAGTTGCTGGCATAGTAGCTGGCATAGCAAAAGGATTTTCCGATATAGGGGCGCTAAAAAAACAATGGCAACGATGATTTTTGAAACCCTGATAGCTAAAAAAAAAGCAGCTATTATTAAAAAGTGGTTTGGCGAGGTCGTTGACAGCTATCCGGCTGATACTTCCAAATTTTTGAAAAAGCAAAAGGATCCCTTTAGTAATCCTGTGGGGCAAACAACTCTTCACGGTTTAGAAGCAATCTATGATGAGTTATTTAAAGGAATGGATCGTGAAATAATTATCTCCTTTTTGGATCCTATAATCAGGATCAGAGCCATCCAAAATTTCACACCATCCCAGGCCACCGGATTTACCTTTGCGCTTAAAAAAATTATAGATGATCAGCTAAAAAAAGAGATTTTATCAAAGCAGTATACAGCGCAGTTTAGTCAGCTTAGGACTCGTATTGATGAACTTGGCTTGATTGCTTTTGATATTTATATGAGTTGCCGGGAAAAGGTTTTACAGCTTAAAGCAAATGAGGCCAGAAATCAAACTTATAGTGCGTTTAAACGTGCTGGATTGATTGTGGAACCCGGAGATAGCCGGGCAGGTGAATAAACAAAATATTTTTTCAAAGGTTCAGGCAGCCAATCCCCATATGAAAAATTAACTGAATATGGGCAGGCTTTAACGCCCGGAATATAATTTTTCCGGATTTTTATACATTCATTAAGGAGTGAGGTAATATTCAATGAATCAAAAGTATATCTATTCCCTCATAGCTGTTCTTGCATTATTTCTTATTGCCTATGTGGGCTCGGAAGCGGCAGGATTACAAATCCTTTTCGGGATTATTCTGCCATATCTGGCAATCATTGCCTTTCTCGGAGGTTTTATCGTGCGTATTTTGGACTGGGCAGGTTCAAGCGTTCCTTTTGCGATACCCACCACATGCGGTCAGCAAAAATCACTTCCCTGGATCAAACCAAATGCCATTGATAATCCAACAAGCACCGGAGCGGTTGTATTGAGGATGTTTTTTGAGATCGTTTTTTTTAGATCTTTATTTCGTAACACACGTATGGGAATCAGCAATGGTTCCAGGGTTTTTTACAAATGGGAAATTTTTCTATGGATAGGCTCTCTGGCCTTTCATTATTCTTTCCTTACCGTGATCCTGCGCCATTTGAGATTTTTTATCGAACCTGTACCCAGTGCTATCATACTTTTGGAAAATATAGACAGCTTTTTCAAACTGGAATTTATTACCCATATCTTTCAAATCGGGTTGCCTGGGTTTTATCTTTCCGGGCTTATTTTGCTGGCGGCTGTAACATATTTATTTTTAAGAAGAATATTTATTCCCCAGGTTAAATATATATCTCTGGCTGCTGATTTTTTTCCCTTATTTCTAATTTTTGGAATTGCTTTCAGCGGAATTTTAATGCGCTATGTTATAAAGGTTGATATCACAGCCGTCAAAGAGCTTACCATGGGATTTATAACCTTTCATCCAGTGGTTCCCAAAGAAGGTATCAGTGGAATTTTTTACGTACATCTTTTTTTCGTAGCTATTCTTCTGGCTTATTTCCCCTTTAGTAAATTGATGCATATGGCAGGTGTGTTTTTAAGTCCCACACGAAACATGGCCAATAATACCAGAGCCGTAAGACATATAAATCCGTGGAATTACCCTGTACCGGTTCACACCTATGAGGAATATGAAGATGAGTTCAGGGAGAAGATGATAGATGCAGGCCTGCCGGTTGATAAAATGCCTGATGAAAAGCCTGAAGAGATAACTGCCGATCAAAAGAAAGAGGGAAAGGAGTAAGTAATGTCAGACGAGCTTCTGAAACCAGATGAGTTGTTCGCCAAAATAGATCATCGGCCACCCAAGACCGATTGGATGAGTACTCCTGTTCAAATAAGAAAAGGAATGTACTGCTATGCCTCCAATTATAAAAGCGTCGAGTACCTGGGTTTGCCGAATGCCAGGCCCTGGAATCCATTGGATGATGACTGGAAATTGCCGGAAAACTGGCAGGAAATTATACACCAGGGATTTAAGGAGAGGCTGGAAAAATTTCGTTCTTTTAAGATTTTTATGGATATTTGTGTGCGCTGCGGGGCCTGTGCGGATAAATGCCATTTTTTTATCGGGACCGGTGATCCCAAAAACATGCCGGTAATCAGAGCCGAACTTTTAAGATCTGTTTACCGCAACGATTTTACCAGGATGGGAAAAATCCTGGGTAAAATCGGTGGGGCCAGGCCCATGGGACTGGATGTTTTAAAAGAGTGGTGGTATTATATGTTTCAATGTACTGAGTGTCGACGCTGTTCGGTTTTTTGTCCATATGGCATAGACACTGCTGAAATTACTATCATGGGCCGCGAATTGCTCAATCTGATTGGTCTTAATATTGACTGGATTGCCACTCCTGTTGCCAACTGTTACAGGACAGGAAATCATCTTGGAATTCAGCCTCACGCGTTCAAGGGCATGCTGGATTTTTTTGTTGAAGATGTTGAAGATCTTTCCGGTATCAATGTGGAACCTGTTTATAATAAAAAGGGTGCTGATATTCTTTTTATCACTCCTTCCGGCGATGTCTTTGCCGATCCCGGCACATATACATGCATGGGTTACCTGATATTATTTCATTATTTAAAGGAAAAATACGGTCTGGATATTACCTGGAGTACCTATGCTTCAGAGGGCGGTAATTTTGGTTTTTTTACTTCCCACGAGACAATGAAACGCTTAAATGCCAAGATGTATATGGAAGCCAAACGGCTTGGGGTAAAGTGGATATTAGGCGGTGAGTGCGGGCATATGTGGCGGGTAATCAATCAATATATGGATACTGTAAATGGTCCGGCTGATTTTCTGGAAGAACCGGTTTCACCAATTACCGGAACAAAATTTGAAAATGCAAAATCCACTAAAATGGTACATATCGCCGAGTTTACCGCTGATCTTATAAAGCATGACAAGCTTGATTTGGATCCTGGCCGCAATGATAATCTTAAGGTAACCTACCATGATTCCTGCAACCCTGCAAGAGGTATGGGGCTGCTTGAAGAACCGCGTTATATAATTAAAAAAGTTTGTAATAATTTTTATGAAATGCCGGCTAACACCATTCGGGAACAAACCTTTTGCTGCGGTGGAGGAGCCGGGCTCAATGCCGGAGAAGATATGGAGCTGCGAATGGCCGGGGGCTTGCCTCGAGCTAATGCAGTAAAGTATGTGCATGATAAATATGGTGTTAACGTACTGTCTTGTATCTGTGCAGTTGACCGGGCGGTTTTCCCTGCATTAATGGAGTACTGGGTGCCTGAAGTAGAGGTTTATGGAATGCATGAACTCGTGGCAAATGCACTGATCCTGCCGGGTGAAAAGCGAACCACGGATTTACGCGGAGAACCATTGCCGGGAATGGAGGATAAAGCTGATGAATAATAAAAATAAAATCATTACCGGTTTAATTATTTTTATTGGGATTATAACCTTTCCTTTTTGGTATAATATGGGAAAAGCCGCACCCGGCATAGAACCTGAGTTAAGTGCCAAGGCCAGGGCTGCTAAAAAATGTGTCAGGTCTGCGAGCTATATGAAAGCTGAGCACATGCAGCTTCTGGATGCCTGGAGGGAGTCGGTTGTACGAAAAGGTGAAAGAATTTATGTAAATGAGGAAGGAAAGCAGTTTAATATGAGTCTTTCCAATACCTGTTTGGATTGCCACTCAAATAAAGCTCAGTTTTGTGACAGGTGTCATGATTATGCTTCGGCAAGACCCTATTGCTGGGACTGCCATATTGATAACCCAAAGGAGAAAGAGTAATGGAAAGCAGTAGAAGACGCTTTTTGCAACTGGCAGGGATCTCTGCGCTGGGGTTAGGAGTAGGTGCCAAACCGGTTTTTAACGCCTTTGCCAAAGATCATGGAGAAGCTGCCGCGCCGCAATTCCAGAAAGGCGCTAATGCCTTAAAAGCTAAACAGTGGGGCATGGTCATTGATACAAGAAAAATACATTCCCTTCATGATCTGGAACCGATTATTGAGGCTTGCAAAAAAAATCATAATATCCCTGAATTAAAAAATAAGAATCACGAGGTCAAATGGATCTGGGAAGAGGAGTATCACCATGCTTTTCCTGGTAAGGCCAATAAATTTTTAAACGAAAAGGCAGAGCATGCTCCTTTTTTGGTGCTTTGCAACCATTGTGAAGATCCGCCCTGCTGCCGCGCATGTCCTACCAGGGCAACTTTTAAGCGCAAAAGTGATGGAATCGTTTTAATGGATTTTCATCGTTGTATTGGGTGCCGGTTTTGCATGGCTGCCTGTCCATATGGAGCGCGGAGTTTTAATTTTCGAGACCCTCGACCTTTTATCAAGGAGGAGAATAAAGAATATCCAACTCGAATGAAAGGCGTTGTTGAGAAATGTAATTTCTGCGCGGAGAGACTGGCTGTGGGCAAATTGCCCGCCTGTGTGGAAGTTTCCAACGGCATCATTGCCTTTGGAGATCTGTATGATCCTGAGTCTGAAGTAAGACAACTATTAAAAACTAATTACACTATTCGACGTAAACAGGGGCTGGGTACTGAGCCAAGCGTTTACTACATAGTATGAGGTGGTTATGCTTGAATTAGCGTTAAAAGGAAGTAAGAAATACTACTCGTGGATAGCGGCTCTTTTTGTCGTTATTGGAATTGGTTTTGGCTTTTACTTATGGCAACTCAAATTCGGTTTGGGAATAACCGGTATGAGCCGGGATGTTTCCTGGGGTTTTTATATTGCCCAGTTTACATTTCTGGTTGGAGTGGCCGCCGGCGGAGTAATGGTGGTTCTGCCCTATTATTTGCATGATTATAAAGCTTTTGGCAAAATTACCATTTTGGGTGAATTTCTCGCCATTGCTTCAATTATAATGTGCCTGTTATTTATTATAGTAGATCTTGGGCAGCCCATGCGGGTTTTCAATGTACCGCTCTATCCTACACTTAATTCGCTTTTATTCTGGGATATGATTGTTTTAAATGTATATCTGCTGCTTAATCTAATCATCGGCTGGAATGTTCTGGAGGCGGAAAGAAACGGAATTCATTATCAGGCCTGGCTAAAACCTCTGATCTATCTTTCAATACCCTGGGCCGTTAGTATTCATACGGTTACAGCTTTTTTATATTGTGGTTTGCCGGGTCGTGGTTTTTGGTTAACCGCCATACTAGCGCCACGTTTCCTGGCTTCTGCTTTTGCTGCAGGGCCTTCTCTTTTAATTTTATTATGCCTTTTTATTCGCAAAGTCACAAATTTTGATCCTGGCCGAGAGCAGATCCAGTCTTTAGCAAAAATTGTTGCTTATGCTTTATGCTTAAATGTCTTTTTTTTACTTTGTGAAGTATTTGTTGCATTTTACAGCAATATCCCAGAGCATACTGATCATTTAAAATATCTGTTTGTGGGCTTACATGGAAAGGGGTTACTCGTTCCCTGGATGTGGACTTCAATGGGTCTTATGCTGCTTGCCATTATTTTGCTGGTAAATCCTTCTACCCGCAAAAATGAATCTATTCTGGCTGTGGCATGTATCTCGGTTTTTGCCGGAACCTGGATCGATAAAGGTCTGGGAATGATATCCGGTGGTTTTGTCCCTTCACCACTGCACCATGTTCATGAATACGCTCCCAGCATTCCTGAGATAATAATTACTATTGGAGTTTATGCAATCGGCTCTTTGGCGCTAACTATATTATTTAAAATAGCTGTCTCAGTCAAAGAGGAAATCCGTGGCTGAAATAATCGTAACTTCTCAAAAAATATGTGGTAGTAAAAAAAATTAATAATAAAAGCAGGGGCAACTATGCTATTGATGCTGATATTTTAGTTCTCATAACATCAGCTAAGAGAGGCATTCAATTAATTATAGCTATTCGATCATAGTATATTGGCCTATTGACATACATATCTTAATAGAAATGATTTAGAAATTATGAATCCTGGGATGCTTCCTTTGTCCCTAACGGGACTAAAAAACAGATAACTTCTCTAAAAATATGTGGCAGTATAAAAAAAATTGGTAGTCCTTAACATGTAGTGATCATATTCGAGCATTTTTAACGCCAATTCAGCATTATAATGGTGAATAAAATTCCAAATTGCACCAATATGAT
>JASFBJ010000011.1 GCA_030149585.1 Desulfobacterales bacterium
AGAAAATATATTTATTTAACACGTTGGAAAGTATATCTAAAAACTCACAACATAATGACACCAATATTCCTATTGATAAAATATTAGCTTTAATGTAGTATTATTTATATTTAATGCTAATATTTTATCAATAGGCTGCTATGAAATTTATTTTAACAACGCCGGAAGAAACTTCAAAAAACCTTTCTATCCGTTTAAAGGAGTTGCGTCTTTTAAAAAAATGGAAGCGTTCAACTCTTGCCAAACGTTCAGGAGTGACAGAATCTTCATTAAAACGGTTTGAGCAGACCGGCAAAGTCTCCATGAAAAATTTTTTAAAATTGATTTTTGCACTGGGCAGACTTGATGAGATAGATGCCCTGCTAATTTCGCCAGCACCTCAATCTTTAAAAGAACTTAAAAAAAATGAAAAGATGATTTCGAAAAGGGGTTCGATTTGAAAGAACTCAATGTGTTTTTTTATCGCTCGAAAAATGATAAATTTATCGTAGGAAAGTTAGCCCTGTTTCGAAATAAAATTTATTTTGAATATGACCCGTCTTTTCTTGTCAATCCATTATGGCTTTCTCCTTACAAACTGCCACCGGAACCAGGGCTTTATGAACATAAAGAAACTCAATTTGGACCTGTTTTCGGCTTATTTGATGATTCTCTCCCTGATGGATGGGGCTTACTTCTCATGGATCGTTTTTTTAGAAAACAAGGAATTGATGTTGGCAGACTCTCTGCTCTGGACAGGCTGGCTTTTTTAGGAAAATCAACTATGGGTGCGCTTACCTATGAACCGGCTGTTAAACATGAAAAAAATGATAAGATTATCAGCATTCAATTTCTTGCTGAACAATCCAGACAAATATTAGAAGGGCATAGTATTGATGTGCTCCCCCTGCTCATGAGGACAGGAGGAAGCCCGGCAGGTGCAAGGCCAAAAGTTCTTGTAGGTGTCAATAATGATGAAATTATTTCAGGAGAAGACGATCTTCCTGAAAACTATGAGCACTGGATTATAAAATTCAACTCAAAAAACAATTTTCAGGACTCAGGCCTCGTTGAATATGCATATTCACTTATGGCTAAAAATGCTGGTATCATGATGCCTGAAACCCGTCTTTTCAATACAAGTTCAGGGGATCATTTTTTTGGAGTTAAAAGATTTGATCGAAAAGACAATCAAAGATTTCATGTTCACACTTTCGGGAATTTAATTCATTCAAATTTCAGGATACCGGAATGTGGTTATGGAACGTTTTTAAAGGTTGTTCTTGATCTGACAAAGAACCATCAGGAACTTATAAGAGGATTCAGACAAATGGTTTTTAATGTCATGGCAAACAACAGAGATGATCATGTTAAAAATTTTGCATTTATGATTGATATAAATCAGGAATGGGCACTTACTCCTGCATATGATCTTATGTATGCAAAAGGACCTGGCGGGGAACACTCCATGGATATATCAGGGGAAGGGCTTTCCCCTGGGAAGCAAGAGGTGAGCAGGCTTGGCAAAAAATCAGGTCTATCAATAAATGAAGTCAATAATAGTATTGAACGAGTAATGACTGCCGTAGAAAAATGGCCTGAGTATGCACAAATTGCCGGAGTTACGGAAAAAACGACAAATTACATACAAAAAAGAATGAACAGAAATCTTTCTTTTTTTCAGGAAAAATCTTCCAAAAACCACTGAACCGTTTTTTTGAAGGAAAATAGGGGAGTCAATGTAACCCCAGGCAACCCTATAAAAAAAGCCTGATACACCTTAAGGTAAAGGTGTATCAGGCTTTTATTGAGAAAATATCAATTATTCATGTTTTTTATATCCCATGGGCAGTCTTTTAAATCGTCCCCCATGGATAATGGGATCACCTTTATATCCTAATGCTTTAAAATTAATATAATCGGTTTTTTCAATCAAATGCTCAACATCTCTTCCCTTGGATTTCATAAAAGAAAAATCAGTTCCTTTCTGAGCAATTTTTTTGAAATCAATATTGCGATTATCCTGATGACACCTATTACAGGTTTTATCGCCTTTAAGACTTTCATGACACTGAACACAGGACAGGGCCATATTTGCAGGCATTACCTCATGTTCGAGACGCCAGTACATCCAGGTCTCTTTCCACTTATATGACCCGCTGTATTCAAGACCAACTGCATCCATACCATCCTCGAATGCCTTTTCCCAATCAAGATTTTTCCAATAGGCAGTCTTGTCTTCCTTGTTTCGGGGGTAAAGATGAGGCACAAGAATATAATCATAATCCGCATCAACCGCCTGGATGCCCTTCATAATCTTGAAAGGTGTAATTTTGGAACCAGGGTCATTAATGGATCCTACCGGCTCAGTCAGATTGATAATATCTGCATTGATATCAACCTTATCACCGATAAACACTCGATTCATATATCCTGAGTCCCAGACATAATCAGGAACAGCAGACTCTTCCCATTTAAATTCCCCCTTTTTCCAGTTATAATCGGGTTTCCCGTATTTATCCTTTTTGGGTTTGCGGTTTTTATCACCGGCCTTTGACCAGTCCCACCAGGTCTTGGTTGGTTTGCATTTTGCAAAAACAGGTGAATGACAAACATTACAGTCAAGGGTTTTTGAGTGAGTATTTAAATGGTGATCCAGAAGACTCCCGCAATAATGGGGCTGGTCTGAATGACATTGCTCGCACGATACCATACCTTCGGCAACAGGTACTGATGAGCTTCGTCCTGAAATCTTGTGGTTCCTTGTTTTATGACATTCAGTACAGGAAAAATCATAACCTCCCATGTGGATATCGCAGCTTCGGTCTGGTTTTAACAACTGCCTTGACATATCCGCATGCTTAATGGCATCCCCTCCGCCGCCATTGAAATGGCAACCCCCGCAACTGGCACGGCTTGAATGACCGACATTTTCTGCAACGAATTTCAGGTCAACATCTTTTTTGGGCATTCCAGCGCCTGGAGGATCTTTTTTATATTTGCCTGTTGTATCATGGCATATTAAACAATCTATTTTTGTTTTATCCGTAAAATCAAAAGAATCATCTTTCCAACCATATCCTGCATGACAGCTTGTGCAACGAGCCTCGTTGCTTATTGGGCTGATTCAGTAGTTGTTAAGGGCAGTTGTACCCTTTCCATGCATGATATCTTTTCGATGGCCAGTTGTATACGGAGATGGACCTTTCCACAGCCAGTGGGCTGTTTTGAGCATATCTTCACCCTGTGTATCATGACAGCGCAGACATTCTGCGGTTACCTGGAAGGGATCAGCATTATCCGGCAGTTTAACCAGGTCTTTATGATCAGGAACTTTTTGCAAATGACAACCTTTGCAATCCACCGGGCCTTTGGCTTCTGCAGTATGACATTTCACGCATTGCTGATGATAGGCAGCCTTAATACCAATTCGTTCAGGATGGTCTGGATTAAATGAATCCTGATGGCAGGCCGAACACCTTGTTGTTTCAAGTGCATTCTCATCTTTTGGCCGATAATGATGGCACATGGAGCAGTCCTGAATAAGCGCTGCATGCCGTTTGTGGGCAAACCTGACAGGCTCGTAATGGTCCTCCCTTTTTTTAATAATAGGACTATCCAGCAAAAAATAAACATCTTTTACATCCTTTATAGAAATCCCTGCATCCATCAGACATATCTTCCGATTAATCTTGCAGTCATCCTTATACTCTTTGATAAAGGGAACGATCTTCTTTGCTTTTTCCCTTGCTTTTTCCTGATCCGGCGCTTTCCAGACCTCTGCCATGCATAGGGCAGTCGCCAGGATCACAAGACCTGCTAAAAAAATAATTTTTCTTACCATTTTTATTTTCATGGCGACACCTCCTTAGGTGCCTGTAAAACAGGCAGATAAGTCACAATGATTCGATAAATAAACATCAATGTTGCGATGAGTCCTAAAGTGACAAAAATTTCTCCAGGTGCAGGGAAATAACCATTATCACTCAATGGTGATTTATATCCTACAATAAATACATTAATTCTGTTGATTACCACTCCGCCGATAATTAAAGATGCGGCTGTAAAAACACCTTTTCTCGAATTTCTGACCTTTTCAAAGAGCAGCATTATCCATGGAACCATTATCCCTAAAAGCATCTCTATTATAAATGAATTGGTTTGATAGGTTCCATCTAAAAGATAAATATAGGTGCCTCTGACAAACATATCTCCAAATTTGAGAAACATGTAGATTCCCAAAAGAAAAATGGTAATCCGTGTTAAAGGCGCCAGAATATTCATCTCGGAATCCAGCTTTAATGAAGATGTGATAATGGTTGTTTCAAATACAACCATTGGATAGCCGACAGCAAAGGCTGATGTGAGAAATAAAAGAGGTAAAATTGGTGTATACCACAGAGGGTGAAGCTTGGTAGGCGCAACCAGCATGAGGGATCCAAGACTGGATTGATGCATGCAGGACAAGACAACTCCTAAAATAATGAATATCCACATGGTTTTATCCAGGATAGCATCGCCAATTTTAAGTATCATTTCTATCAATGGATTAAATACAGCCATAATACCGGGAAGATTTACCCTGCCTTTGAACTGCTCTGCGACAATGGGGAGAAATTCAAAATATAATACATTAAGATAAATCGCAACACATACGGCCACTTCAAACAGAACAGAGTTTGTATTCCAGTAAAACATGGGTTTCCAGATGGCCCAGGAACGCCCGATATCAATCAAAAGACCTATAACAACAAATGTGTAACCCAGTGCAGCCGTCAGCAGTGCAGGCCGTGTAACGGGTTCGTAATAATGCCTGCCGAAAATGTGAGCAAGTGCGGCAGTAGTAAACCCGCCTGCAGCAAGGGCAACACCGGTTGCCACATCAACCCCTACCCAGAGTCCCCAGGGTCTGGCATTGGAAAGATTGGTGACATAGCCTATGCCGCCGGTAAATCTTGCGATAATGGCAATAGCTCCTGCAATCATGAATACCAGCATAACAAGAACCCCGGGTGTCCAGAATTTTTTATTTAAAGGACTTGCTTTATGTTCCATCAGGCACCTCCTTTATTTTGAGGTTCTTCCTGAACTTTATTTGATTTGTACATGACCGCCCCTAAAACCCCAAAAAGTGCCAGTGGTGACCACAAATAGCTAAACAGCGAGTGCTGTATGGTTTCGGAAAGTTTGGGTAAGGGTTTATTAGGCAATGCAGGCAGGTTTACTTTTTCAAAAGGTACGGAAGAGATATAGAGCCATGATGTGCCTCCAACCTCTTTTTCACCATACACATAATCAATATATTTGCCGGGATTTTCTTTCAGCCTTTTTTGTGCAACCTTTAAAATTGTCTTTCTTTTACCAAATGTCAGGGCTTCTGTGGGGCAAATCGTAGCGCAGCCCGGCAGTCCGCCCTGTTCTGATATTCTATCATAACAAAATGTACATTTCATCACTTTTGGTGTAATCGGGTTATGGTATTCATAGGCTGGAATTTCAAAGGGACATGCCACCATACAATATCGGCAGCCAATACATCTGCTTACATCATATTTGACTGCTCCGGTCTCATCTTTGGTTAATGCTCCAGCAAGGCAGGCCGACACACAAGACGGGTCCTGACAGTGCATGCATTGAACCTTGGCATAGGTTGGAAGCGGGTTATCAAACTGATCCAGTTTTCCTGTAAAATAGCGGTTTACCACTGTATAAGCCTTGTCATCCGGCCTTCTTTTCCTGTCAAAAATCGTACATTGGCAATCAGCTCTTTCCGGTGCAGGCAGCTTGTTTACCTCGCTGCACGCCTCTTCGCATTTGCGACAGCCAACGCACCGCGTCAAATCTACCAGACATCCATAAGAATCCGGCGGCGCTTTGGACTTCCATGCCCTGGCAGATGAGGGCAGCGCTGCAACAGATGCACCAGCTACTCCCATAAATTTAAAAAAATTCCTTCTACTAAATTGCATTTTACCTCCTTTTTGAATTAAATATTTCCTTAACCTTTTTTTATCCCAAGACAGATATAATCCGCCTTCTTTTTTTCATAGACCACTTCATCGCTGGATCTCTTAACAATCATTATCAGATCCTGTACTACATCTATATCCGAAAGCATGACTTCCAATATATCCCCTTTTCCCATGGACGTGAGGCGGCTTTTGCATTTGAGCAAATTAAGCGGTGAAATTACTCCCTTAAGATCCAATATAGTTTTTGATGTCATGCTGACTCCGGTTATTAAGATATAAAATTATAAATAAAGACCATTAAAGACCACAGCAAATAGTATGCCATTGGCGGCGCTAAAAGGTCAGCGAACATAACCTATTGTTTTCATGTAAAATATTTGGTTTTAGAGTTTTGTCTTGACTGTTTAAATGTTAAATAGTAGTTAAACAACTGTTTAAGGATTAACTATGTTTTAATGGTTGTTTAAACAAATAAGCAAGTATTTGAAAGGAAGGTATATGGATGAGCATGAAATGAATATTTTTTGGAAAAAAATAGTGGATACTATTAACGACGGGTTGATGTTTATCGGCCCTGATGGTTCCATTTTAATGGTCAACAAAGCCTTTGAAACGCTCACAGGGTATACCGCCAAAGAGGCCATGGGCATGTCCTGTGATATGCTGGGCTGTGACGCCTGTGAAAAAACCTTGCAAACAAATAAACAATCTATATGGTGCAGATTATTTGAAGAGGGCCGACAGGATATGAAAAAATGCCGCTGCCTTATCAAACACAAAGATGGAAGTTTTTTACCGGTTTTAAAAAATGCATCCATGCTATGGGATGAAAATAAAACAGCACTTGGTGTTGTTGAAACCTTGACCGATATATCAGAGCTTACAAGACTGGACGAAAAAGTCCATATCCTTTCCAGACAATGCAACAGGGAAGATGGTTTTTGGGGTCTGGTGGGCAAAGCTCCTGCAATGCAAAGGGTTTTTGACATGATCCGAAAAGTTGCTGAAAGCCGGGCCCCTGTTATTATTTTTGGCGAAAGCGGAACCGGTAAAGAGCTGGTTGCCAATGCCATCCATTTATGTGGTTTAAGAAAAAACGGGCCTTTTATACAACTCAATTGTGCTGCTTTGAATGAAGCAGTCCTTGAAAGTGAATTATTCGGCCATACAAAGGGGGCATTCACCGGTGCTTACAGCAACCGAATCGGTCGATTTGAAGCTGCAAACCAGGGAGATTTCTTTCTGGATGAAATCGGAGATATTCCATTATCTATCCAGGCTAAACTCTTAAGGGTTCTTGAGTCAGGTCAGTTTGAAAGAGTGGGGGATATTTTACCGATCAAGGTTGACGTACGAATTATTACAGCCACAAACAGGGATCTTGAAGAGTTAATAGAAAAAAAAGAGTTCAGACAGGATCTTTTTTTTAGAATTAATGTTATACCGATTCATGTACCGCCCTTAAGAGATAGAATAGAAGATATTCCGCTGTTAATTAACTCTTTTATTCATCGTCTGAACATAAAGACAGGAAAAAATATTCAAGGGCTGAGTCACGATGCCATGGAATTATTTATGGATTACCAGTGGCCTGGAAATATCAGGGAGCTTAAAAATTCAATGGAATATGCCTATGTTACAACGGAAGGAACCACTATTCATTTGGATAATTTATCCCAAAGGATCACTGCACCCAAAAAAGCATCAGTCACACCTGCCATGGCATTGTCGGAAAAAGCTTTTTCCAATGAAAAATTACAATTAATCAAAGCTCTCAAACAAACAAACGGCAATCAGACAAGGGCTGCAAAAATTCTTAATATCAACAGGGTTACAGTCTGGAACCGCATGAGAAAATACGGCATAGATCTTAAAAAAGTTATGTCCGTCTAATCTAACATGAGAGACTGGGAAAAGTTTGCTGCAACTTTAGGGCTCGCGCAAAAAATAACTTTACATTTTTTGTGCGAACCCTTAGAAATTTTTAAATTCGTATTTATGAGCAAAAAAAAAAGAAAAGGGGGTAAAGCAATTGTATAAAACCTGAACGAAAATAAAAAAACCATCAGGCTTTTCATCGTTTGATTTTAGTCCACTACATATTTAAATGAAATATTGACTTTGACCCTGTATGACACAACTTTTCCATTTTCAATTTTCATATCCATTTCTTTAATTTCAGCGACTCTTAAATCCTTGAGTGATTTAGCTGCTGTTTCTACTGCTATTTTTGCCGCATCTTCAAAGGATATATCGCTGGATCCCACAACCTCAATTATCTTATAAACGCTGCTATTCATAATAGACCTCCTTTTTTTATTTATTATTTCAACCAGGTTTGCTTTACCCCCAAACCGAAAAAAAAGGATAACAAAATCTTAAATTTTCATTAAAGCGAGTATAATAGTATTGAAAAATTATGAACCATATTTATCTAAAAAAGATATATTGTCAATAAAAAAATTAAAGCATTATTTTGTCTTTGACTTTATCAAAACATAACGGCTAACCGCTATCAGCTAACCGCACAGGTTGCAATATTTTGATTTTTTGTAGAAACGGGTAGTTTTATTTCAGGGAAATTCCTTATTGTTCAATTTTATAAAAGGAACTTGCTCTGGTTTCCAAAACTTGTTATAATAACTTCTTTTTTAGCCGAGCTCGTCGTTGAGCTCATCAGAGCAGGGTGCAAAGATTACACAATTTGAAGTACTGCCATCTACCTTTAGGTTAAAAGGTTGATCCAGTTTGATGTGGGCTGTAAATTTATTTTCAGCATGAAAATTAAGAGAGCTCAACCACTCCAGGTCGATAAAATCCTTACTATTACGGGTAATACTAATATAGTTGATTCCAAGAGTAGTAATATTATGGAAAAAATGCGAGCCTTGTGAAGGATCAGCATTTAAGTTTGTTGAGCTGTTCTCAACGATTGCGCCAACGCCGGAAATATCTTCCCAGGTGACCGGAATTCCCAGCCATGGATCGGCAGAACCCCAGCGTCCCGGGCCGACCAGCAAATATTTTCGTTTTTGCTTAACCAGAGTAAAATTCAGCTTTCCAATTTCCCTGGCAATTTCTCTTGTTTTAGCTGAATCAAAGGTATCTGGTTTAACAAAAATTATATCAGCCATTTCACTGTTTTCAGTATTTCCAAGGGCATGGGTCGAAAAACAAAATGCACTGGTTTTTTCTTTGGGCAATATATCTACTTTACTTAACTCGGATCTTGCTGTCATAGGACGCAGCTGCAAAAAAGAAAATGCAGGCTTTTTATCAGGATTCTCATAGAGGTTGACTGAAAATTCGATTTCAATTGGACACCCCATACCTTCTTTTCCTATAGCTAAAATATCTTGTAAAATATCTGCCAGAGGAAAAATATTATATTTAAGCAGGTTCGCAAATGTTAAAACTTTATATCCTGGTAACGAAGCAGTGTCCCTTATACGATCTTCTTCAGGAATATAAGTGCCGGCCAAAACTTTAACAGGCAATTCAGAGGTAGCATCAGAAACCTCCCTTCTGGCTATGGTTGTGTCTTCATTAATTTTAAGTTCAGAACATTGGGCTCCCATTTTTAAGCAATAAAAATAACGTTGGGAATTTTCCAGAATATCCTTTACGCTGGATTGTTGAGGAAGCAATTTTGGGTATTTGGGTGAAAACCGCAAAACTCTTTCACCTTCAACCACACTTTTACCAAGTCCCATGGCAATAGTAGCGATTCCCTCTTCCTGCTTCATTTTACCAAAAGGATAGAAATTATGAGATTGTGCAACGCCGGCAATAGTTGGATAAAAATAATCGCCGTAGCGGACGCCCGCCAGTTTTTGTATAATAACTGCCATCTGTTCCTCTTCAGTGCGCTGGCCCACACGTTTGGCAAATGCCCTTGGCCCTTGAAAATAAGTAGAGGCATATACAAGCTTTATGGCATCTATAAGACACTCCAGTCGTTTTTCAAGCTGGTCATGATCGTTTGGCAGCATATATGTAGAATACAGTCCTGCATAAGCCCTGAAACGGGCATCTTCCAAAAGGCTTGAAGAACGAACCGCAAGCGGGTATTTAACTTTAGCTAAAAAAGCCTTTAGATCTTTTTCAATCCAGCCTGGAAATTTTGCGGATAAAAATTCATCAGCAACCTCTTTATCCGTTAGATTTGCCTGAGCCAGGGATTTTAATTTGTTTTCTTCAATAAAGGTTTCAAAACCCTGGGTTGTGATTACCAGTGTTTTAGGAATAAGAATATCCACCTGATTAAATTTTTTATAGATCTCGGGCTGGCGCTGAAGCAAAGAAGAGACAAAGGCTATTCCTCTTGCTTTTCCGCCCATAGAGCCCTGGCCGATTTTATGAAAATCAATTTCCTGATCAAAGTCTTGATCGTCAAAATTTGCGACAACTCCTTTTTGACGCCGTCGGCGCCGGGCGTGAATGTTAAGAACAAGAAAGTCTCGCAATTCTTTGACTTTATCAGCAAAATCATCTGTTGTGAACGGCCTGAGCCTGTTTGCAAGCAAAATTTCAGTGCGGGCAAATAGCCAGCGCGAAAAGTCATTACGTGTGGCATGATATAAAATTGATTTAATAGGAATTCCAGGCAAAATCCGCTCCATGGCTTTTAGAGTAGAGGCTCGGCCGATTTCCCTGCCATTTGGCAGACGAAAAATAAAATCTCCAAAACCCAGCTTATTTAAAAAAAAGGATCGTACCTGATCATGCAGGGCAGGAGAATTTTTATCCACAAAATCTACATCTATTTTCTTTGCTTTTTTTGCATTTGAGGGTTCGGAACTGGCCAGCAAAAGGGGTATATGCGGCCGATCTTGCCTGATATTTGCTAAAAATTTGAGCCCGGCCTGGGCATCAAACTGATTATTGCGGGGAAAGCGAACATCGGAAATTACGCCCAGAATGTTTGGCTTAAATTGTTTATAGATCCGGGTTGCCTCTTCATAGTTATTGGCTAATAAAATTTTTGGTCGTGCGCGCATGGTTAAAAGACGATGCTCTTCATTGAGACCTTCTTCCATAACAGCCTGAGTCTGGCTCACTAATACCTGGTAAATTATAGGCAGCAAAGATGAAAGATACTCCGGCGAATCCTCTACAAACAAAATTACACGGATTCCAGCGGATTTTGTGTCCCAGGCAACATTCATCCGATCTTCGACACTTTTGATCAAAGCCACCAGAATATCAGTATTGCCTGACCACACAAAGGTCTGATCAATATAATCATAAAACAGTGGTTTTTTTTTATGTTCAGCTTCCGGCAGTATTCCCTGAGATAGAAGAATTACCGGTAAATCCGGTTTAATCTGCTTAATCAGACGACCAAATTCAAAGGCATTCATATCTGCCAGCTGCGGCATGGTAATTACCATATCAAACTCTTTCTTCTGCAAACGTTCTAAAGCTTTTGCAGCTGTTGAAACCCAGGTTAGACGGGGTGGATTGCTAAGATTCAGGCCGCGGTATTCATTAATAATTTTTTCTGAAAGGCGGCAATCTTCTTCCAGTATCCATGCATCATATGGTGTGGAAACCAGAAGAATATTCCGTACTTTTTTGGGCATTAATTCGTGAAAAAGCTTAAAATGAGGATCAAAATCATCAGCAAAATGATCAATTATAATATTCATGCTTATTTCTGAGCTCCAAAATAGATCTTCCAGATTTTTTTAACCTGATTCCTTATAAATTCAAAGTGCGTGGTTGAAATAACAGCAGGTTTTTGATTAAGATTGAGCCGGTGACAAGCCGAGCGGTAAAGAAGATAGGTGTGCTTTAAAAAATGAGCGGTTTGTTCCGGCAGAATTTTAGCATCGGCCAGGCTTTGCAGTAAACGCACATTATCTGTCCACTGCAGCATTTTGCTGTTTTGATGAGCGTTTAATAAAACCAGATACTGAATTAAAAACTCGATATCCACCAGTCCGCCATCACCCTGTTTCAAGTCAAATTGACCGACATCCGGTATTTGCCGATCTTTTTTCATGAGCTTACGCATTTTGACGACTTCAGATTGCAAGGCAGCTTTATCACGGGGCAGGGTTAAAATTTTTTGGCGAATTTCAGTGAACCTTTTTTGCATTAACGCGCTGCCGGCTATAGCCCTGGCCCTGATTAAAGCCTGATGCTCCCATGTCCAGGCTTTTTTTGTCTGGTACTTTTCAAAAGCATCTATATGACTGACCAGGACACCGGCCTGGCCACTGGGTCTTAAACGCATATCAGTCTCATACAGCCTTCCGGTGGAAGTGTGAGTTGATAGAATATGGATCACTCTTTGACCTAAGCGAGCAAAAAACTGGGCATTATCGATTGGTTTTTTTTCTCCTCTGGTCAGGCCTTTTTCAGCGGCATGCAAAAAAACCAGATCCAGGTCAGAGCCATATCCCAATTCCAATCCTCCCAGCTTTCCGTAAGCAATCACGGCAAAACTTTTTTCACCGGCTTTTTCATTTAAAGAACTGACCGGCAGACCGTGTCTTGCTATCAGATAGTCCCAGGCCAGATTAATCGCGGCAGTTAAAATAACTTCAGCAATATCAGTAAGGCGATCACTGACTTTCATCAAAGGTAATAAATCAGTAATGTCGGAGGCTGCAATTTTTAAAACGTTAATCTGTTTAAAAATTCGCAATTCATCCATCTGATATTCAAATTCTTCTATACTGAAATTATTCAGTCTGCGTTCAAGCTCTTTGGCAAGATCCTGTTTGTGGGGGATGGCATATAAAGCTCGAGGATCCAAAAGTTCATCAAAAAGCACAGGGTGTTTGCTTAAAAATGAGGCGATCCAGGGACTGGCGCTGCAAAGTTTGACCAGGTGGCTTAAGCTGACTGGATATTCCAGAAGTAATGCCAGATAACTTGTTCGACGCTGGATTATTCTAAGCAGATCAATAATTCGCTTCAAGGCAATATCAGGTTGATCAGTTTTAATGACCTGTTTTAAAATTAACGGCATAAGCCGGTTTAGTCGTTCACTTCCTTTTTTGCTTAGAGATTTGGTTCCGGGCTCGGCTTTGTAGTCACAAAGTAAAACAGCAGTCCCGGCAGAATCCGTATAACCTGCCTTTGATAAAATATTTTCAATTTCATTGCTTTTCAGACTGTTGTTTAGCCACACGTTTTCCAGATAATCGTCTGGAAAAGTATCAGAATCAGCCGGTTCGTTTGAAGCCATAAGAGCGTTAAAATGATAATGAACATTATTTAAATGGTTTTTTAATGCCTTTTCATAAGAGATCCAGTCTTTAAAACCCATTGCCCCGGCTAAACGACTTTGGCCGAGTCTGTCTATGGGAAGTTCATGTGTCTGGGAATCGTCAAATTCCTGAAGCCTGTGCTCAGTATAGCGCAAAAATAGATAAGCCTGACCAAGCTGTTTTGCGACATCAAGGTCAATATAGTTTTCATCGGCCAGCACTTTTAAAATCGGCTGAATAGCAGGTTCCTGAAGTTTTGGGAAAACGCCTCCGCGGATAAGCTGAAATATTTGACCGAAAAATTCAATTTCCCGAATTCCTCCAGGCCCGAGTTTGATATTATGCTTTAAGCCCTTGCGTTTTACTTCCAGAGCAATCATTTGCTTCATCTTTCTTAATGATTCAAATGCTCCAAAATCAAGATAGCGGCGGTAGATAAAAGGCTTAAGCCTGCCAAGAAGATTTCGGCCTTCCATAATGTCGCCTGCTACGACCGTGGCTTTTATCAAAGCATATCGCTCCCATTCTCTTCCCTGACGCTGATAATACTCCTCCATGCTGTCAAAACTCATAACAAGAGGTCCGTTTTCACCAAATGGCCGCAGTCTTGTATCCACACGAAAGACAAATCCATCCGGGGTGTTTTTGCCGATAATATTAACAAGCTCCCTGCATAAACGGGTAAAAAATTCAGTGTTTGTTATGGGCTTTGACTGATGGGAAGTTTGACCATTTTCTCCAAAAGCAAAAATAAGATCAATATCTGATGAAAAATTAAGTTCTCCTGCCCCAAGTTTTCCCATCCCTAAAACTATCAGATGCTGGGGAAGTTGATTTTTCCCAAGGGGGGTGCCGAATTTCAGGCAATATTTTTTGTACAAAATCGTATAGGTCTGCTGGATGCAAGCCTTAGCCAGTCGGGAAAGATCCGTCATAGTGCCGTTCAGATCAGCCAAACCGCCAAGATCGCGCCAGGCGATTCTAATCATTTCACGACACCGAAACTGCCTCAGTAATTTTATAATTACTGCTTCAAGCGGATCTGTTTGGTTAGACGCTTTTCCCAAAAGTTTTTCCAGCAGTAGGGTATAGCGATTTTCAGGGTAAGCTGATTCAAGATCACCGCTTTTTATAAGGTCAATTGGGATTTGAGGAGATCTAATGCAATTTTTGGAAATAAAATTACTAAACAAAAAAACTCTTTGCAGGCTATCTATCCATTGAGAGTCTTTGTCTCGCAGGGGCATGTGATTTGCAGCTGCTCCCAGAAAAGCCTCCCATTTTTTGGTAGAATTTTTTAGCTGATGTGGAATAATTACTCTCAATTTAACAAATCCTTATTCTCTGGTTTTATTCTTTGGCGAAATTTTCTTTAATGCGTATAATTTGATTTATAAAAATTGTCAACAGGGAGACGGGCAGGCACAGGGGCCTGCCCCTACGTAAGAGCAAACCCCTGTGGTTGCCCATTCTCTCGTTCCCACGCTCCACAGCGTGGGAATGCATACCGGCTTCGCGCGCGGTTCCCATGCTTCTGACATGTTAGAAACGAGGATGAAATAACTTCCACAAGTAGGCGCATAGATTTAGGTCAGGTTTGTTCGATATAAAAGTACAAAAGTTGCAGGAATAGCGAAATCAACAATAATGGTTAAATATAGCCTTGACCTCTTGTGTAACGGTAAGATTCAGATCAAGGCCAACCTGCTTTTTTGACAATCCCATGGCCAGGCCCAGCAACTGGGGAAGATAAAGCACGCTGATCCGGATATTTTCGCCACATCTCTTTGAAATATTATTCTGGTAGGCATCCAGGTTCATCTGGCACATTGGGCAAACCGTAATAATTGCATCCGCTCCTTTGGCCTGTTTTAAAATAGCGGTCGTTAGTTCCATTCCAACTTCTTTTTTGGTGTTCATTAAAGAGGCGCCGCAGCATTTGCCTCCCATGGCCCAGTCAAAAACTTTTGCGCCAACAGCTTCAATCAGCGGCTCCATTGAGCGGGGCGCTTCAGGATCATCAAAAATAATATATGGCCGTAAACACTGGCATCCGTAATAAGGGGCGATCAAAAAATCCTTAAATTTTCTTTTAACACGGGGCAAAATAGCTTCAGGACCAAAATCCGTTATAATAACGTCTAAAAGATGCCGCACTTTTATATTACCATGCAGATGCAGCTCTTCCTCATTAAGGACTGTATTGATCTTTTTGAGAAGTTCTGGTTGGCTGCGTATTTTTATCTCCACTTTTTTGAGATTTAAATAGCAGGCACTGCAGGGCACCAGAATTTCGTTTTTAATATCCATGTCTTTGACTGCTTTTTCGGCAATTGCTAAATTTCGGGCAGGAAGAACCATGGAAAGTAAATAGCTGATGGATTCAGCGGCACTTGCTCCGCAACAGTTCCAGCCTTCAAGTTCCAGAAGATCAACACCAAAAAGCTTCATAAGCGCCTGGGTGGATCTGTTGTATTCAATGGCCGTTCCTTCAAGAGAGCAGCCTGGATAATAAAGATATTTCATGATAATTGCTCCAGTTCCGCTACTTTGCGAAAGAGCGCTTTCAGGGAACCCGGGCCCTTTTTCTTTTTGGTAAGCGGTATTGCTATCTTGCCCTTGCTCAGCAGTCGCATCCCCAGCGATGTATATTTGAAAGGAGCAACGGGATTTTTCATGCGAATAAAATAGTGGGTCATAAACTCCATCTCACTGACTCGTCCGTGACAACGTACGCTTTCTAAAAAGCTTGTATAAAATAGAGTCCCTGATTTACAGGAAGCAATTTTTTCTTTCGCAGCTATCTGTTTTAGAGCAGCCATTGCCTCGGTAAGGGGTAGCCCTCTCGGACATCTGAGGGTACAATAATAGCACGACGAACATAGGGCAAATGTTTTACTCCTGAATACCTCATCTTTTTGTCCCATAATAACCATTCGCCATAAACGACGGGGTGTCTGATCCATGGCAAATGAGTTCACGCAGGATGCTGTGCAGGTTCCGCACTGAATGCAGGCCTGAAGCATTTTACAAACTGGGGCAAGCGGGTCGGGTAAAAAAGCCGGTTTTTGTTTTATTGCAGATTCCATAATTTTAATTAAAAATTCCTTCCATGGCTGCATCAATTATATCAAACATCTGCTGGTCCTGATAGCCTGCCAGAAATGACGCGCTGCTTGGGCAAACAGTTGCACAGGTACCGCAGCCCTGACACATGATTGGATTAATAAGTATTTTGCCCAGATCATGATCGAGCAGACGTGCGCCATATGGACAGGCTGTAATACATTTTTCACATAAAACGCAGAGGCTTTGATGAATTTTGGCTGTTATTTTTCCAGACGGCATTTCCTCATGCGATAAAATCCGCAAAGCCCTTTGGGCAGCCGCCTTGGCACTGGCGATTGATTCAGGAATCGATCTGGGCCCAAGGGATAAGCCGCATCCAAAAACACCTTCTTTGATGGAATCAAGTGGTCTGAATTTTGATTCAGCCTCTTTAAAAAACTGGTTCTCATCAAGACTTATCCCGAATATTGAGGCCAGTTCTTGTCCCAGGGTGGGAATAATGCCGCCGGCAAGGACAAGCAGATCAGCAGTTATTTTAACCTGGCGTCCAACTATTGGTTCAAATGCAAAGACTGAAACACCATCATCGCATACCTTTACCTGCGGTTTATTATCAATATCATATGGAATAAAAACTATACCTGCCTTTCGGGCCCTGGTATAATATTGTTCAGCAAAACCATAGGTCATAATATCCCGGTAAAAGATAAAAATATTGATAGCCGGATTATTATCCTTGAGCAGCAAAGCATGTTTCAAAGAAGCCTGACAACAGATTCGGCTGCAATAATTCCTTGGTTTTTCTCTTGAACCAACGCATTGAATCATTATAATCGTTTCCATCCGGTTCGGATCAACAGCATCGTCTGAACTATTGCCGGCCAGTTTTTGTTCAAGCTCTTTTTGGGTGATTATATATTTAGAGGATCCATAATTATATGAAGTTACAGGGGCCTCAGTTCCTCCAGTAGCAAGAATCGTTACACCGTGCTTTATAGTTTGAACCCCGGCATCCATGTCTTCAATAATAGATGTAAAATTTCCCACCTGGCCATGGGAACTTACGATGCGAGAACTGTTATGAGTGATAATGCAAGGATGTTTGACCACCTTTGCCATTATTTCATCCAGAAGAGGCCTGGTTGCAAAACCTTCCACAGTACGCAAAAGCCAATTCAGATTACCTCCCAGCTTCTCTTTTTGTTCAACCAGATCAACCTGAAAACCATGATCGGCGATAGCCAGGGCCGCTGTCACGCCTGCAATGCCTCCACCGACTATCAGGGCTTTTTGCCTGATCTTAACTCCCTTGACAGGGTCTGGATCAATCCGCCTTAGCCTGGCAATTCCCATTTTAAGGGAGTTTTCCATTATGATTCTTGTCTCATGAGCAGAATTATCAGGCAAATCCATTACCCTGGAGTAAATATCTATTACCTCTATTAAGGCTGGGTCGAGTCTGAGTTTATGTCCGATCTCTCTTGGCTTCCAGGAATAGACGCAGGGCATACAGGCCCCTATCAGAATCCGGTTTGGTTGATTTTTATCTGTAATTTCAATTAATTCATCTAATCCAAGGCTTGTACAAACCCGGTCAAGCACAGCAACCTTCTCAACTTCTGGATATGATTCTAAATGCTCAATAATATCAGACAGGTCGTCGGCTTTGACGAAAGTTTCAGAGCAAGTGCAGATAACAACCTGAATACGCGGCAATTCTCTTAAAATATTGCGGGTCAAAGGTAATTTTTTTGGAATAATTGTCGGCCCTTTGTCTGAAATATGGATGGTTCTGGATGCTTCCAGCGCAGCAGCGCCTGCTGAAATATTTGAATCAGCAATATCTTTAAGTCCGCCAAACGAGCCCCCGATAAAAATTCCTGGTTTATTTGTTTTGGTTAAGGAGTGGGGTTCTGTTTCACAAAATCCCCACTTATTAACTGAAATCCCCAGCATTTTGCTTAGCTCTGCTGTTTTTAAGGCAGGTCTCTGGCCAACTGAGAGAATAGCAAGATCAAAAGTTTCTTCATGGCTTTTTCCCTGGATATCCACCCAGCGGGTTATGATATCCTTGCTTAATTTGTCAGGAAAGAGTGAATGGACAAGTCCGCGTTCAAAGCGCACACCATGGTCTGTTTCTGCCTGATCTTTATATTGCTGAAAGGATTTTCCAAAAGTACGCATGTCTGAATAAAATATTGCAGCCTCTATTTCCTCCCCTGTTGGAGCGCAAAATTTTTCTTTGGCCAGCAAGGCTTCCTTGATTGCATGCATACAGCAAACCGACGAACAAAAATCAGCCTCGGTCTGAAGGTTGCGTGATCCAACACATTGCAGCCAGGCCACCTTTTTAATTGGTTTACCATCTGATGGCCGTATGAAATATCTTTGATTTGAACTGGAATTCAAATCCTGCTGGGGGCCGGTTCCGCTTAAAAGCCTTTCAAATTCAAGGCTGGTAAGCACGTTGGGATTAATACCATAACCAAAAGTGTTTTTCCCAGAACCAGGATCAAAATAGGAGGTGCCGCCGCAAAGAATAACAGCACCAACCTCGATTTTGAGCTGATTTTTTAATTCAAGTTCCTGATAAAGTTTAATCACCCTGGGAATCATGGCTTCCGGCTCAAAAGGTTTGACAAGATAATCCAGAGCACCGATTTTCATTGCTTCAACAGCGGTTTCAATCGTGGCATATGCTGTCATTAAAATTACGCAAAGTTCAGGAAAATCTTTCCTGGCTTTTTTAAGAACTTTAATTCCGTCCATTCCAGGCATCTTGATATCCAAAAGCATAAGATGGTACGCACCTTTGCTTAAAAGTTCCAGAGCTTTTGGCCCGGAATCAGCCATATCTACTGAAAATCCTTCATCAGCCAGCCATAATTTAATGGAATCCCGTACTATCAGCTCATCATCGACTACAAGAATCCGAAAATCCTTACGTTTTTCCTCCAATAAACTAATAGCGCCGGTGGGACAAATTTTCCCACACTCATTGCACTGGGTACAAACACTCAGATCAATCATATAGGTGTTAGGAATAGCATGGGGAACCGGCAGGTAAATCGCTTTTTGGAGAGACAGTCCAGCATTAAACTGATCCGGCTTTTCAACCGGACAGACCTCAACGCACCTACCGCATCCAATACACCGGCCTGGATCAACCGGGCCTGGATTTTGGCTCAAAGTTGCAGTAAAATTACCAGCCTCACCTTCAAGAGAAATTAATTCCGTTGCAAGCAGAATCTCGATATTTTCATGTACCACTCCTTTGCGAAGACAAAACTGAGATCCAGCATCCCGATCAACCACAGGCAACATTTTACACATTCCACAATGATTACTGGGGAACTGGTAATCAAGCTGGCTTAATATGCCGCCTGTATGCCCGGATCGTTCAATAAGGGTGACACCACAGCCTGTTTCAGCCAGGTCCAGAGCAGCTCTTATGCCGCTGATTCCAGCCCCGACTACCAATGCTGCGCTCTTTTTTTTTCCCATAATAAAAAACCTCGTTACCTATCACCTGAATTATCTAAAAATCCATATTACTTGACGCTGGTGACTTCTGAAAATTCATCTTCGTGAAAAACAGCAAGTGGCGGAGATTCTGCAAAATCTCTTCCAGCTTCGTAATCAAATGCTTTTTGAGCACGAAATGCCGCGGAACGAAAGAGCTCGGTCAGCGGTATATTATTGGGACAGGCATTGGAACATTGGCCACATCCAACACATGCCAAACTTATATGAGCCATCCTGGTTATATGAAAAAAAATTGTATCAGTGGGCATTTTTAATATGCCTTTGCGATCAGCCCATTTTAAATATTGAAATGGTTCATGATTAAAAACATCTGTGACAAAAACACACTCTTTGCAATAACAAACCGGACAGGCTACCCTGCAGTTATAGCAGTTCACGCAACCAGCGAGATATTTAGTCAGCTTTTCAATACTGTTTGTTTCCTCATCTATTTGCGCAAACATTTTATCACGCCAGGCTATTTTGTCTGCCTTTAGAGATGTCACAGCTTCCAGACGAGTTGCAGGCTCATCAGTTTTGTTAAAGTTGAGTTTATCTATGATATCATCCCCTTTGGGGCTTTGGGTTATGACAAATAACTCTTTGTTTATATCTATTCCCCAAAGAGCAATAATAATGTCAGCTGTTTCAGGCACGGGATGTTCGCAGGCCTTGCAGGCCGGCGCAAGATCAATCCCGTCAATGAGTCCTTTCTTGCCGTCAAGGATGTTTTGATAAAACAGCCTGGTTGACTCAGGGCCGTTTTTATCAACAAAAGACTTATAATCCTCATTATTATATGCTCCCAGACAGTCGACTCCTATGATTATAAGTTCTTCCAGGCGTCCCTGTTTTAATTTTACAAGTTCAATAAATGCCCGAATTTCACAGGGCCGCAAAACAGCGGCCACCTTTTTGCCAATGGATTTATGTGTGAGTCTTGCAACAAGTTTAGCTCCATTTAGAGGAAAAGCCGGGGCAAGCGGATCAATCCTTTGGAGATGATCAGAATCAGTAATAAGGGTCGGCATTACAACACTTTTCATTGGAAGATGCTGTGAAATAAAGAGCGCGCCAATATCTTGCAGGTTTAGCAATGACCCGAAAAAATCCTTAAGAGCAGTCAGCGGATTCTGATCTTTTACCTCTATTTTTATGGTATTTGACATTGGTTTCCTTTTCCCTTAAATCACCATTTTTAATTTTGTTTTAACAGGCCCCAGCATTTTGATCTCTTTAACCATTTCAGCAATGGTTTCAGCAAATTCAATACCGTCACTGGCGCCGATCCAGGTTAGTTTAACCCTTTCTCTTTCAAATCCAAATTGGGGCAAAAGTGCGTGAAGCAGTTTGATCCGCCTGCGGGCCTTGTAGTTTCCGTTTATATAATGGCAGTCTCCAGGATGACATCCGCTGATCAGCACGGCATCCGCCCCTTCAAGAAGCGTTTTGATAATATATTTGGGGTCAACCATGCCGGTGCACATTACCCTGATCAAACGTACATTGGCCGGGTATTTCAACCTGGATGTTCCAGCCAGATCTGCGGCGGTATAGGTACACCAGTTACATACAAAGGCAATTATTATAGGTTCAAAATCTTCCATGCTTTTCCTCCGAATTTCTTAAATAGCGCCCAATGAATATGCAGCATCAAAAATTCCGTCAATTTCTGAAAACAGTTGCTTTTCTTTAAAATGTTTTACCTGGGCAGCACCGCTTGGACAAAATCCACTGCAACTGCCGCAGCCTTTACAGATAGCCTCGTTTACCACTGATACGCATCTTAATTCATCAAACTCAATGGCTGAGTAAGGACAAAGTCCAATGCAGGTCTGACAACCAGCGCAAATATCAGGATCGATCCAGGAGATCTCCGATGGAACCTCTACTTTACCCCTGACAGCCAGAGAAAGAGCCTTGACAGCCGCCCCTGAAGCTTGAGCAACACTCGTTGGAATCCCTTTTGGCGACTGACAGGCGCCTGCGATAAAAATACCGTTTGTAGCTGTGTTTAAAGGCGCCAGTTTTGGATGTTCTTCAAGAAAAAATCCATCCTCTCCCTGGCTGACTCCAAATAATCTGCATATATCAACCATATCCGGACGAGCTTCCATTGCAACACAAAGGATTACCATATCAACCGGTATGCGCACTTTATTGCCCAAAAGGGTATCTTCGGCAATGGCTATAAGCTTGCCCTTCTCTTTTGCTGTTGCAGCCATATCTGTTATTTCACCGACCTTACCCCTGATAAAAATGGTGCCTTCTTCCTGGCAGCGGCGATAAAATTCCTCATACCCTTTCCCATAACAGCGCTGGTCAATATAAAAATCAAAAATCTTTGTATCAATGCCCACTTTTTCCTTAAGAATATGTGAATATTTCAGAGCATACATACAGCAAACCCTTGAGCAATACTTATGATAGTTAATATCCCGACTGCCTATGCAGTGCAAAATTGCAACACTTTCAGGGCTTTTGGTAAATTCGCCATTTTCATCCCTGATAAGAATTTTTCCGCCGGTGGGTCCTGTGGCATTGCTGAGCCGTTCAAATTCCAGACTGGTATATACATTGGGATAGATGCCGTAACCGTACTGTTTCATGGGCGCAGGGTCCAGGGTGTCATATCCTGTAGCCAAAATAATGCTGCCGACTTTTATCTCCTTGGTTTCAGAGCGCATATTATGATCAATCGCTTTGGCCTCGCAAACCTTAACACATTCCATACATTCACAGCAGACACCGCAGTTAAGACATCTCAGGGCTTCAAGTTTTGCAGCATCTTCTGAAAACCCAACATCAACCTCATCAAAAGAGGATATTCTTAAAGAGCTGTTCAATCGCTTTGGAGCTGCCCTTGAGCGGGTCTCAATTTTTTTTGGAATTTTCTGCCAATCTTGACCAGGAGGCAAAAGGGAAGATAAGCCATCTTCGTAAGCAGCAAGATTCTCCTTTTTCATATAACGCTGAATTGATTCAACAGCCCTGTGTCCCGCAGCAACTGCTTCAATTACTGTTGCAGGCCCGGTTACAGCATCTCCGCCGGCAAAGACATGCGGCATTGATGTCTGCAGGGTCAGTGAATTTACCTCTAAAGTATTGCCCTTTGACCATTTTATAGACGGCTCATGCTCTGCCCAGGATCTTTCGACCTTTTGACCAACAGCAATAATCAAAGTATCACAGGGTATCAAAAATTCAGAACCCTTTTTTAAAACAGGTCTACGTCGGCCGTCTGCCCCTTTTGGACCAAGCTCAGTCTTGATACATTCAATATCAATAAGCCGGCCCTCTTTTTGGTGAATTGCTGCTGGAGCTGTTAAATACGAGAAGCAAACCCCCTCCTCAGCAGCGCCTTGAATCTCATCTTCATAGGCAGGCATCTCTTTTTCCGACCGGCGATAAACCACCCTGACATTTTTTACCCCTAAACGCCTGGCTGTACGGGCAGCATCAATGGCAACATTACCACCCCCAATAACAACTACCTTATCTCCAGGTTTTGTTTTTCTGCCAAGATTAGTATCTTTCAGAAAGCAGCCGGCATCGATAACTCCTTTGGTCTCTTTTTCGCCTGGAATACCAAGGTTTATAGAAGCATGGGCTCCAATTCCCAGAAAAACAGCTGAAAACCCCTGGCTTTCAAGATCAGACATGGTGATATCTGAGCCGAATTTGACTCCTGTGCGAACTTTTATTCCAAGACGCAGAATCTGGTTGATTTCCCTGTCTAATATTTCAGGTGGTAAGCGGTAATCCGGAATACCGATTCGCAGCATGCCGCCTAAAACATCCAGCTCTTCAAAAATCGTTATCTGATAACCTTTCAATCGCAGATAATAGGCTACGGTTAAACCAGCAGGGCCTGAACCAATTACAGCTACCCTTTCAGGCCTGTCATCTATTTCAGGCATCAATAATTTTTCCAGATCAACTTGATCTGCTGCAAAGCGTTTTAAATCTCTGATGGCAATTGCCGAATCCACCTCAGATCGCAGGCAGGCTGATTCACAGGGATGAGGGCAAACCCTGCCAAGGACACCCGGCAACGGCAGTCGCTTTAAAATCAACTCAACCGCCTCAAAATATTTTCCCTGCCCGATAAGCTGAACATAGCCTTGAACATTAATACCAGCCGGACAGGTTGTCACACATGGAGCCCGATCTTTTTTATCTATACAAAAGGTAATTGGGACAGCCTGGGGGAAAGATCTATATATGGCTCTTCTGTTAACCAGGCCCACATCCCATTCACTGGGAATCGCCACTGGACAGACTTTTACGCATTCTCCACACCCGGTGCAGGCATCTGCTTGAATATAGCGTGCTTTGCGATTAACTATAACATTATAATTGCCGATAAATCCCGATACTTCCTTTACCTCGCTATATGACAGAAGTTCAATATTGGGATTCTGGGCAACCTCAACCATCTTGGGAGTTCCAATACAGGCTGCGCAATCCAGGGTGGGAAAAGTCTTGTCAAACTGAAGCATATGCCCGCCAATGGTGGTCTCTTTTTCCACAAGATATACTTTATAACCTGCGCTGCCTATATCCAGAGCAGCCTGCATTCCCGCAATTCCGCCGCCGACCACCATTATTTCAGGTAAAACACTTACCTCGCGACTTGCCAGACTTTCATGAAAATTGACCCGGTTGACTGCTGCGGCTGCAAGTGTTTTGGCTTTACTTGTAGCCTCATCCTCATCATCGGTTACCCAGGAGACCTGTTCCCTGACAGAGGCCATTTGAAAATAGTATGGGTTTAAACCAGCCCTTTGACAAGCACTCTGAAATGTTTTTTCATGAAATCTTGGGGAACATGAGGCAACCACAACTCTGTTTAAACCATATTCCCTGATATCTTTTTCAATCATGTCCTGGCCTGGATCAGAGCACATAAATTTATAATCACGGGATATAACAACATTATTAAAATTTTGGATAAAGTCGGCAACCTCTTGCACACGGACTTTAAATGATATATTAATACCGCAATGGCAGATATAAAAACCTATTCTAATTGGCACTGCCCCCCTCCTTATATTTGAACATTATCATATTATTTGCCGGTCTAAACCAACCCATTATTTTGTAGGGGCACGATGCCTTGTGCCCCTACAAAACAGGAAATTGCAAAATAAAGGCCGTTCCCCGGTCTGAACTGTTTTTTACACTAACACTTCCCTGATGATGTTTAATAATACCGTAAACTGTGGAAAGACCCAGCC
>JASFBJ010000367.1 GCA_030149585.1 Desulfobacterales bacterium
GGCAGTGATCCACAAGGCCATGAATTCAAGTGCGCGGCAGAACCGGGACAATGTGTAGTTTCGCTAACATAAAACTGACCCCCTAATCGGGAAAACGACAACCCAAAATTGACCCCCTTTAAGCGGATCTCTGGTAAGTTGGATTGAACGATGTCAAACCAACAAACCGGAGGTGAAAAGGAGAATGCTCAAAGTGGATCAATACAGTTACATACGAACAGCGAATCGAGTTTATGGAAAAAAGATCAAACAGATCGCCAGGGAAACGGGTCACTCAAAAAATACAATCAAGAGGGTGCTGCGGGGCGAATACAGCGGGTACACACCCAGAGCTGCCCAGCCGTATCCGGTATTGGGTCCGCATCTTAATGTGATCGATCAATGGTTGACGGATGACAAGCAGTGGCCGAAAAAGCAGCGTCATACCGCGGTTCGGGTTTATAATCGACTCCGACAGGAGCATGCTTTTCAAGGAGCTGAGACCACCGTCAGGCGATATGTTCGTGAAGCCAAGCTGAGATTAGGGGTCGGAGCGCAGCAGGTTTTTATCCCCTGTGACCCTCAGATCGGCATTGAGGCCGAAGTGGACTGGGGGCGGTGCATTGCAATTTTAGGTGGTATCGAGACCAAGCTAAAGCTCTTTTGCATGCGGTCAAAATGTTCGGGAAAGCATTTTGTCCGCTGTTACCCCTGCGAGCGTCAACAGGCGTTATTTGACGGACATATACAAGGGTTTTCGTTTTTTGGTGGCATATTCCCGATACTGATCTATGACAATTTAACAACCGCGGTGCAAAAGATATTACGCGGTAAAAAGCGGGTACTTCAAGAATCGTATGGCAAGTTCCAGGGCTATTACAATTTTACACCCCGTTTTTGCAATCCAGGTCAAGGCCATGAGAAAGGCGGCGTTGAAGGCCTGGTCGGATATTCGCGGCGCAACTATATGGTCCCGGTTCCGGAGGCCGAGTCATTAGAAGATCTAAACAGAAAACTTTTTCAGGATTGTCTTTCGTATGGCGATCATCGGATTGCCGGCAGAGAGCAAACGGTCAATGAACTGTACGAAGCGGAGAGGGATCATCTTTTACCCCTGCCGGATATTCCGTTCAGTAACCTGAAAACATCCAGTGGAAAAGTAGATAAGTACTCTACAGTCGTCGTCGATAAGAACCGGTATTCTGTGCCGACATCATATGCCTATTTAAAGGTCAATGTTGTTTTATATGTCGATCGTGTCGAGGTATTTTACGGCAGTAGAAAAATCGCATCACACCGGCGTCTTTACAACAACAACAAATGGAGTCTTTTACCGGAGCATTATCTGGAGCTGATTCAACAACGACCTCAGGCATTCGAATCGGCTCGCCCCATACGGCAATGGCGCAATAGCTGGCCATTTTGCCTGGAGCGACTTTTGGATAGATTTTGTCACAAACAAGGTCATACCAGGGGTGTCAAAGACTTCATATCGGTATTGATGCTTTACAAGGATCACGATGCCGGTGATATCGAATCAGCTGTTGAAACGGCGCTGACGTTCAATGCCGGCTCCAGTGAAGCGGTCAAACATATTTTAATCGATAAAGAGGGATCATCCGATTTTTCATTTGCATCCCTGGATAACTGGCAAACCTTGCCACCTGCTGATGTGTCGGTATACGAACAGATCGGAGGTGACATATGAATGCCGGGATGAAGGCCCTATTATTAGAAAATTTGAAGGCCTTAAAACTGTCCACGATGATACGAAATCTTCAGGGTTATCTTCGCCAGGCCAAACAGGAGCAGCTCAGTTATGAAGAATTTCTTTTAAATTTATCCGAGATCGAAGTCCAGGTCCGAAAAGAAAATGGACGAAAAAGACGGCTGCGCGAGGCCAAATTCCCACTGATAAAACCGCTTGAAGTGTTCAATTTTGATGCGGCTCCGGATCTGGACGTCCGACTCATAAAGGATCTTTCAAGTTGTGATTACGTCAAAAAAAGTCGCAATGTGATTTTTATGGGAAAAAGCGGCACCGGCAAAACCCATCTGGCAACCGCTCTTGGCATGGAGGCCTGCAAGCAGGGTGTGAGGACACGCTTTGTGACCGGCTGCGGTCTGGCCAATGAACTGATAGAGGCCAGAGATGAAAAAGTCTTGGCTCGTTCAATAAAACGGTATGCCGGTTACGGTCTGCTGATTATTGATGAACTGGGCTACGTTCCTTTCTCAAAAGAAGGTGCCCAACTCATTTTCCAAATACTAGCCGAGCGCCACGAAAGAAAATCGGTTATGCTTACGACCAATATGGGATTTGGAGATTGGACACAAATATTTGGTGATCCCAGCATGACCGCAGCGCTACTCGATCGCATAACGCATAAAGCCCACGTGATCAACTGCACCTGGGAAAGCTATCGACTCAAGGAAACACTTAAGAAAAACAAATAAACCAAAGGGAATTTACCATGGCGGAACTTACAATATACAACACATCAAAAAGCCGGCTGGAAACGATCAATTTTGAATTTACTGATAAAAACACCACCTGGTTCGATGACAATGTAGACGACCGCGATGTTCACATGATCACGGATGCGTTTGGTGGTCTGTTGATCTCGCAAAATGGATATCAATATTCGGTCTGGATTGACGACCAGTCGAGAGCTGAAATTGTCTACGACAATCATGCTGCAATGAAATTAATCAGGTATTACACAGAAGGCGGATAAAGCCGACACCATCATCCCGAACAGGAGGGACCTCCGGTCGCTTGCGCCCTCCTGTTCGGACCAGCGTAACACTTCAGGTAAATGGAACGGAGAGTCGAGATGGAGATAGTTCGTTTAATTTAAAGGGGGGTCAAAATTAGGTTGTCGCAGGGGGTCATTTTTAGGTTGTCATTTCCAGCTGTTGGCCGACCGGGAAAAATTCAGCACCAAGACGGTCCAGAAGCTATTGCGGCACAAGGAAACACGGACAACGGAAATTTTTACACACCCTGGGCGACGGCATGAGGGAGGCCGCTGCTACGTTGGAGGGGCGTTTTACGGTGATTAATCTTAAACAGGGCGCAGCTGAGGGTTGGTAGTCCAGGGACTACGTACCTGTTTGACCGATATTTGACACTTCACTTTTTCTTGGATACTCTCAATACATCAGAATACCCAAAAATTATTTGATTTCTAAAGAAACTGCTATGCTATCAACACTCGCGCACCAATACGCCTGACT